>DIEP01000021.1 GCA_002418685.1 Ignavibacteria bacterium UBA5771 | reverse complement strand
TGCATTCAAGTGTTCTGAAAATAAACAAGTTGCTGCCCGCAATGAATCCTAGTGCACCATACAAAGCTGTCGATAAAATCGAAAGTTCACTCAAATTCTCAGTTGAAGGAGAGTTGCCTTGGAATAATGCCTGCCCTTCCTGCAAATATATATTTAACGTTTCCGAAGGTGGGAAAAAAATAACCGGACTTAAAATAAATAATAATGAGATTACTAGCAATGAAAATTGGGATAATTTCACTATTGATACCTTATATTAGGAGTTAAGCGAATTTAAGAATTCTCTATTTGTTTTTGTCCCTTTCATTTTATCAATTAAAAATTGCATAGCTTCGGGGGGTTGGAGGTCGCTTAAAACTTTGCGAAGTATCCAAATGCGATTCAATTCCTCAGCAGATAGCAGATTTTCCTCTCGGCGAGTTCCCGAACGATTAACGTCAATAGCAGGATAAATCCTTCGTTCAGCAAGCCGTCGGTCCAGAATCAGTTCCATATTTCCTGTTCCCTTAAATTCTTCGAAAATTACTTCATCCATTCTGCTACCCGTGTCCACAAGGGCAGTTGCCATTATAGTAAGGGAGCCACCTTCTTCCACTTTACGAGCAGCTCCAAAAAATCTTTTTGGTTTATGCAAAGCATTCGCGTCGACTCCACCAGAAAGTATTTTGCCCGAATGAGGGACGACAGTATTATGCGCTCTTGCTAAACGAGTAATTGAATCGAGTAAAATTACAACATCCTGCTTTGCTTCTACTAATCTTTTTGCTTTTTCGAGCACCATTTCTGCAACTTGGACGTGCCTTTCGGGAGGCTCATCAAATGTTGATGAAATAACTTCAGCATGTACTGCTCTTTTCATATCTGTAACTTCTTCAGGTCGCTCATCAATCAAGAGGATGATCAATTTTACTTCTGGATGATTTTTTGTTACACTATTGGCAATTTGTTGCAATAAAATTGTTTTACCTGCTTTTGGTGGAGAAACAATTAACCCACGCTGTCCTTTGCCAATAGGCGATAACATATCTACAATTCTCATTGAGTATAGCGAAGGAGACGTTTCGAGTTTAAGTCTTTCAACAGGGAAAAGGGGAGTAAGGTTATCAAATATTGTTCGTTCTCTTATAGTATCGGGTGAACCATAATTCACTGTTTCTATTTTTAATAAGGCAAGGAATCGCTCTCCTTCTTTTGGAGCGCGAACTTTCCCATAAATTGTATCACCTGTTCGGAGACCAAATTTTTTTATTTGCGAAGGAGAAACATATATGTCATCGGGTGATGAGAGATATGAGTAATCAGGAGAGCGGAGAAAACCATAACCTTCATTGAGCACTTCCAGAACGCCCCCGCTGCTAATTAATTCTTCCGTTTCAACTTCTTTCTCTCTCCCTGACGCTTGAATTTCTACAATTTTAAGAATCAACTCTTGCTTCCTTAAATTGTTTATTTCCTGAATCCCAAGACTCTTTGCCAGTTCGACAAGCTCAGCAATCTTCATTGATTGGAGATCAGTTATATCAATTATTGGAGGTTTTGGGGTTGAGTGATGGTTTTGGGAACGAATATGTAGTTGCGTCTTTGGTCTCTTATTTTCAGTTTTCATATTTTCATTTATATTAAATTTTGTAAAACTTCTTAATTACAATTTTGTAAAAATATTTATTTACTTTATCGATTATTTGATTATTTGATAAACAGTTGGCTTTTGGTAGCTCTTTGTTTAATAGAAAATCAATTTGTTATTTTGATATATTCTTTATGGAATATTTATACAATTGGTAATAGAATATTAAATATTTTCAAAGTAGTATCTCATTAAATTTATGAACTATAAAACTTTATAACGGTTCCCCACTGCAAATTTTGTAGTTTTTCATAATGAAAAAAGCAAAATTAAATAAATTTTTTGATCTATCTGATATTTTTCAAGAATTTTAGATAATTTTTTTATTCGTAATTTATAATTTTAGAAAGTATAGAAAATAAATAACTATAAAAATCCCTTATGATATATTTTTTTTGAAATGGAGATTCTAATAAATTACAATCTAAAAAAACTAAATACTCTTGCCATTGAGCATTATGCGAGCTATTTTGTAAACTTCAATAATGAAAACGATATTGAAGATATATTATTATTTTTAAAAGAGAATTCGATATCTCGGAAAATGTTTCTTGGTAGTGGTTCCAATCTACTATTTTCCAAAAATTATGAGGGTCTGATTATAAAAAATGAAATCAAGGGAATTAAGACTATATTTGAAAATGAGCAATACGCGATCGTAGAAGCCGGAGCAGGCGAGATTTGGGACGATTTTGTGAAATATACAATTCAGCAAAATTTGTTTGGATTGGAAAACCTTGCAATGATTCCGGGAACAGTAGGCGCTGCACCTGTTCAAAATATCGGTGCTTATGGAACAGAACAGAGTAATTGTTTGTTTGAAATTTTTGGATATAACTTCACAACACAAAAATTTGAAAATTATAATTTCGATGAATGCAAATTTGGCTATCGAGATTCAATTTTTAAAAGTCAATTGAAAGATCAGTTCCTAATAATCAAAGTTCGCTATAAATTGAATAAATCATTTATTCCGAATATAGCATATAAGGATTTGCGAAATTATTTTGAAAAAAATAAAATTGAACTCACAGCTGAAAATATTTATAATGCTGTTTGTGAAATTCGCGATAAAAAGCTCCCTAACCCACGGCAAATTCCCAATGCAGGAAGCTTCTTTAAAAATCCAATTATCAATAAAACTCAATTAAATGAGCTCCTTGCTCGATTTCCTGACCTTCCATATTTTGAGATGGATGCAGAGAATTTTAAATTACCTGCTGCATATTTGATTGAAAAAGCAGGTTGGAAAGGCAAATCTATCGGTCAAGCAGGTATCTTTGCAAATCATTCTCTTATATTGATTAATTTAGGAGATGCAAATAGTAAAGAAATTCTTAATTTAGCGTTTAATATAATTGAATCAATTGAAATTTTATTTAATATACATCTTGAATTTGAAGTAAATATTATATGAGGAATATAGAATGAAAATGCGAAATTTTATTTATCTAATTTTTATCAGTTCTGCATTGTTTTTATCATCTTGCGGAAGCGATAAAAAAGATAATCCCGTGGACCCTGGTGATAGTTTGAAGGCACCTGTCATTACAAGTATTGATCCTACAATTGTCTTTCCTAATGATATTATGAGTATTAAGGGAAAATATTTCGGGACTGAAAGAGGTGGATCAAGAGTGTATTTCAATGATTTGCTGGTAGTTAATTATGTTTCCTGGTCTGATCAAGAAATTAAGGTCGCAGTACCTGCAATTAAAACTTCAGGAAAAGTCAAAGTGATTGTTAATGACACAGCAAGCAATGAAGTGGATTATACCTATGATACAAGACCTCGTATTTTTTCAGCAGGTTTTGGAACTGCGGGAATTGGAGATGTTATAGATATCAAAGGTATTAATTTTGGAAATGAAACAGGTTCAGTTGAATTTAA
>DIEP01000042.1 GCA_002418685.1 Ignavibacteria bacterium UBA5771 | reverse complement strand
GATAAGGAAAACGTAAGGAGACATAAATTCTCGATGATTTTTACTTTGCCAGGTCTGATAATATAATTTGTCATTTATTGCTATATTTATAAAAGCAAAATTACAAACTCTCTGCAAAAGAAAGTTATAATGATGACAATTGTTACTATAAGAGGGGAACACTTTTTATAAGTCATTGCAAAAGCGTCATTGATATAATTCCCAAATTCCTATGATGAGTGAGCCATCACAGTTAATAAAATAAACATTTATTGCTTACTCAATGTCATAATTATATTAGCAGCGATGACGTCGTAATCATTATAGCATATAAATTAGTAATAAATCAAGGCAAATGATGCGTGCTATGATAAGTATCTTTGATTGTGCTTCCCAAATTTGAGGAGCTACCGCGTTGCCTCAATATTTCAAATATTATAATACCCGCGGCAACCGAAACATTAAGCGAATCGATATGCCCAAGAAGGGGAATTTTAATAATAGAATCGCATTGCTTTCGGATAGCGGGGCGCATTCCTTCACCTTCATTCCCAATAACAAGTATCAGCGGAACATCATAAGAAAAACTTGTGTAGGAATCCTCGGCTGCAGCATCAGTGCCGACAATCCAGAATCCACGTTCCTTCAAGTGTGAAAAATCCTGCGGGAAATTTCCAATGTAGCAATGAGGCAAATGCTCCAAAGCTCCCGCTGAAGTTTTATAAGCAACAGGCGTAATAGGTGAGTTCTTACTTGTGGGTATAAGCAAACCGTTCACCCCTCCCACTTCAGCAGTGCGAGCAATTGCACCGAAATTATGCGGGTCCTGGATGCCATCAAGAAAAAGAAGTAATGGCAATGAAGAGTTCTCATAAGCAAGGTCAATGAGTTCATCAAGCGTATACTCTCTGCCGATCGATTTTAGTGCGATTACACCTTGATGGGTCTCTTCGCTGACACTCACTTGGCGAGTTAATTCTTTGAATTTCTTTCTATCATAGACAGTTGATGGGACATGTTTTCTTCTCGATAAGCTCAGAATTTCCTCAATTTCGGGACCATTTGCCCCATGTTGTATAAAAACTTTCGAGACTGTCCCCGCCTTCAAAGCTGTAATTATTGGTTTTCTGCCAAAAATGTAAAAATCTAAATTTTCCAAATTTGTATTGATTTGTATATGAACAAATAATTTATTTTCTAAAGTTTAAGCCTGCATTAAGCAATTCTTCCACTTTCTGTTCTGTATCGGATTCCGCATAAAATCTAACCAACGGTTCAGTACCAGAAGCACGGATGAGCAACCAGCCACTTTCAGTAATGAATTTAAAACCATCTCGATTATTTAATTCTCGCACTTTTTGACTGCCAAGCATAGATGGCGAATTGCTTGCAACAGAAAGCGTTCTCGATTTTTCTTCTTCGGTCATATAAATATCAATTCTCTTGAAAATATGCTTTCCAAATTCATTTTCAAGCTCTGAAACTAATTCGGAAAGTTTCATTTTTCTTTCAATCATTTCCTCGATGATAAGCAACCCATTAAAGATGCCATCGCGTTCGGGGATATGCAAAATTGTACCCAAACCTCCCGATTCTTCTCCACCGATAAGCACACCACCTTTTGCTATTAGTTCAGCGGCATACTTAAATCCGACGGGCGTTTCGATTAATTCTATATTATACTTTTTGGCAAATTTATCAACCATTGAGGTTAGAGAAACAGTTTTGACAATTTTGCCTCGTAAATTTTTAAATTTATATAAATAATTAAGGATAATCATATAAATTTTATGTGCATCAACGAAATTGCCCAACTCATCGACAGTGCCAAGTCTATCCGCATCGCCATCCGAGGCAAGTCCAATATCGAAGCCTGTTGACGTTTTGCCCTTCAATTCTCCAAGCATACTCTCGATTGGTTCGGGATGGTCAATATCTCCAAATGAGGGATTATAATCACAATGAATTTCTTTAATATATGGCAAAACATATCCAAGAGTGTTGATACCTGCGCCATACATTGGGTCAAAGATTATTTTTATGCCTGATTTTCTAATTTTTTGGAAATCGAATTTCTCTTGTAGATAATTTAAGTAATTTTCTTTAAAATCCGTAAGTACAATTGACCCATTGTTAATATAATATTCAAGGGATTGCAATTTGATTTCGGGTTTTGCGGCAATAATATCAGGGATCTCCTTTTCAACTCGTGAGACGATTTCGGGAGACGCAGGACCACCAAAATTTGCTTTGAGTTTATACCCATTATATTCAGGAGGGTTATGGCTTGCAGTAATCATAATGCCAATGGAAGCATTCAGATATTTGCAATTATAAGATGTTTGGGGAGTGGATGCAACTGAATTAGCAAGATATGTTTTAACGCCATTTTCTGCAAAAACTTTGGCAACTTCTTCGGCAAATTGTGCGGAGAGAAAGCGTGTGTCATAACCGATAACAGCTGAAAAGGGGGGATCGCTCGACTTATTAAGATAATTACAAGTAGCAAGAGCAACGTATCTAATATTTTCAAAAGTAAAATCACGAGCAATTAAGCCCCTCCACCCATCAGTTCCGAACTTTATCATAATTGGCAAACATTAAAAGCACAAAATTACGAAAATTCCAAAGAATTGATTTGAGTATATGAGGAAAATTATTGGATTTTGATTGCAATCTGAAAATAATTATTTATTGAAGCAATTACTTCATACTTTATATAGAATGAATTAACAAATTCAGTAAATGCCTTGAATTCATGAAAAGGAACACCAAATTCGTCAAACAAAATAATATCGCCACTTTTCAAAAAGGGTGCAATTGTAGTTAAAACAAAAAGAGTCGATGTATAAAGATCGGCATCTATATTAATTACCTTTCTTTTGTCATCTTGAAAATTCTTTAAAAAATCAAAGAGTGTTTCTTGAAAAAGACCTTTATAAAAAAATACGCGATCGTCAGCTAATTGAGGAATACTTTCAGGGGACATTTCTCCCTTTTTATATAAGTGCCAATCTTCTGGCAAACCCTCAAATGTATCGAAACCATAAAATCGTGAATTCATATTTTTGTTATGCCCCGCCCACCATCTAAATGTATTACCATAAGCAACACCAAATTCCAGATAATTAATTTCTTCAGAAAGCATTTCTTTTTTTAAAATATAATCATAAATTTCATACCTGCCGTCGCGTTTAAATTTAAATGAGTAAAAATCATCAAATTCAGGTTTTTTAATTTTTTTATGCCATTTAGAAAATTTATTTAAATAATATAAATTTCCAAGAATCGGGTTCAACCAACCAAAAAGATAATGTAAATTAAGAAGTAAAAACAGACCTTTAATCTTTCTGATAAAAAACAATTTAATTTTTCTCATAGAATCATTTTTTTTTGTAATTTTAAATAATTAAAAATTTAAAAAACAATGAACAGACATTTTCTAAATTTCACTTTTCTTGTTTTATTGTTCAGTCTATGCATTTTTATAACTTATTCTAATGCACAGGATAATCAATCTTACAAATTTAGCAATTTAAAGTTAAATAACAAACCAACACTTCAAGGAATAAATGATCCTTATTGGATTACTTATTTTGGCGGTTCAAATGATGATATTTTTAGTTGCACTATGCTTGATAATAAGAATAACATTATATCAGTTGGTACTTCATATAGTTACAATTTACCAACGAACTCGAATTCCTACCAAAAGAACAAAAAAGGAAGTAATGACATTTATGTTGCAAAATTTGATTTTAAGGGTAATTTATTATGGAGTACGTATATTGGTGGTAGCGGATGGGAATATGTCTTTAGAATTGGTATAGACAAATTTAATAGAATTTGGATAGTCGGAGAATCACAATCTTCAAATTATCCAATTACTGACAATCCTTTTCCATTTACAGGAGGTTACAACAATGGTGTAATTACCTGTTTTGATGAAAATGGCGATCTTGTATATTCCGCATTAATTGGCGGAGATGGTTATGATGCTTTTTTAGATTTGGCAATTGATGATACTGATATATATGTGATTGGAAGGACTGGAAGTTCTGATTATCCGGTTTCATCAGATGCATTCCAAAAATCTAAATTAGGAGGTTATAATGGAGTAATTGTGAGAGTGAATTTAACTACTTTTAAAGCATTCTCTTCATTTCTTGGTGTAGGTTCAAATAGCAACCTGTGGCTGGAAAGTATTGCATTAGATAAAAGCAACAATATTATTCTTGGTGGTTTTACAAATGAGAATAACTTCCCATTTACAAACAGCAAATTGGACAAAAATTTCAAGGGGGATTGGGATATTTGGTTAATGAAATTCGATAAAAATTTCAATTTAATGTGGTCTAATTTATATGGTGGATCCTTAACCGATAAAATTACTGTTATTAGAACTGATAATTTAAATAATATTTATTGCCTTGGATTTACTAACAGTCCAGATATTCAACTTGCTTCACCACTTGAAAATACTTTATCAGGGGGATTCGATGCATTGATTTTTAAATTAGGTAGTTCAGGAGAAATGATCTGGTCGACATATATTGGTGGGAGTGGAGATGAGAGCTATGGTTCAAATAATCAAATAACTGACAGATTTGTTGGTGATTTGTTTTTGGATTCTATAGATCATAGAATTGCAGTAAATTTTAGAACTTCAAGTTCAAATATATATACGACATCAGATGCTTTTCAATCTAAATATCAAGGTGGTAGTTATGACTCATACTCTTTGATTTTAAATTATGATGAGGAGCCTCAATATGCGACATTTTTTGGAGGTAATGATACGGAAATGTCAAGTTCGATCTTTTTAAAAGACACTCTTCTCATAATTAGCGGAATGACTTCAAGTTCAAATATACCTGTAACATCCAATGCTTTCCAGAAAAATATAAATACTGGTCCTGATGCTTTTATAGCAGTATTTGGAATTAACCTTCCCGCACCGCCACCGACTGATTCAATTCCGCCAACTATTACGGGAACTCTGGATTCGTGTAGTATTTTTAGGATTATTTCCGTTAAAGATGACCAAATTT
>DIEP01000079.1 GCA_002418685.1 Ignavibacteria bacterium UBA5771 | reverse complement strand
TGCACCCTCTTATGAAGGGGGGGAATAGTTTTTGCTTCGTCATTTCATTCCTTGCAAGGATTGTATTGCATTTTCAATGCCATGGATAATTATATGTCCCTTCCAAATTTATTTTCCGAATTTTTCTTTTAATTTATTTAATACAATTTTTGGAACAAAATCGCTCACATCCTGTCCGTATTTTGCAATTTCGCGAATAATACTTGAATTCAAATAAGTATATTTCTCATTTGGCAGCAAAAATATAGTATGCACATTTGGTTGGATTTTGCGGTTCATCAAAGCAATTTGGAATTCATATTCAAAATCTGTCACAGCTCGGATTCCCCGAATAATCGTATTTGCATTCACTTGCTTTGCATAATCTACTGTGAGCCCATGGAAGCTTTCTACAAAAACATTTGGAAGATACTGTAAACTTTCTTTCGCCATTTCTATACGTTCTTCCTCAGAAAAAAGAGTAGTCTTATTTGGATTGACTGCAATAACAACATAAATTTTGTCAAACAATTCGTTTGCTCTTTCGATTACGTCTATATGTCCATTTGTAATTGGGTCAAAAGTACCAGGATAAATGGCAATATTCAGATTATTTTGTATCATTATTTTAAATTTTAATTTTCTCAAAAAACTAATTTACTAATAACTTTCAAAATAATTTTTTAATTTGCAAATTTAATATTTTCAATTTCTATAAAAGAAAATGACAGACGAAACAAATTATAATGCAACAGTAGTAGGGAAAATTTTATTGACTCCCGATTTGATGATTTTAAGAGTGAGAACTGATGAGCCAAGAAATGAATTCAAAGCAGGTCAATACACTTCAATTGGTTTGTTAGGAAAAGAACCACGGTCACCAAATTCTTCAGTACCGCTGAAGCAAGTTGATGATGACCTTCTAATAAAAAGACCATACTCCATCGCTTCAGCAAATAATGATGTGCATGATTTTGAATTCTATATTAGTCAAGTGAAATCGGGGCAATTAACTCCGCGTTTATTTAATCTTTCACTTGGCAGTCGAATGTGGGTCAGCAATAAAATTATTGGAGTTTTTGCTTTGCACGATACTCCTCCCGATGCTAATATCGTGATGGTGGCAACGGGGACAGGGCTTGCACCATATATCAGTTTCCTTCGTTCACATGTTGCAGATCATCAAAATATTAAAATGGCAATTTTGCACGGTGCAGCATATCAGTGGGATTTGGGATATTATAGCGAATTGACTTTTATCCAAAATGTGTTTAAAAATTTCTATTACTTCCCTACTTTGCTCAAAGCAGATAACACGTGGACAGGTTTGCGCGGCTATATCGAAGAGCATTTATTGGGCGGACTTCTTGAAAAAGAAGCAGGTATAGAAATTGATCCAAATAAAACTCAATTCTTCTTGTGCGGCAATCCAAATATGGTCTCAACTATTTCTAATATATTATATGAAAAGAATTATCAATTGCATAAATCGAATGAGCCTGGTTCGTTACATATAGAGAAGTGGTAGAATGCAAAAAAGATTTGTAAAGAATATATTAATTTTTTTATTTTTGGTATCTTCCCTTGTTGGTATTCAGGGTTGCGTTATTGTGAAACCCAAAGGCGAGACAAAGGAAGAGATGCAAATCCAATATATTCCAAGTCCGCAAATCGAAATGTCCGAAGAGCCAATTCGTTCCGAGAAAGGCGATATGATAATCTTCACTCCAAAGAATTGGTTTTTTGTAAATCTTGGAGAAAATACACCAAATGATGTGATTGCAATTGCTGTGAATCAAGATTATACACTCTCATTAGTCTTATCAAGTTTTCCTACAAATGATATGCTTGATGAGATTTATAATCAACAACATCTGATTGGGCTTGCAAATGCTACATTTGAAAAAAGACAACGAAAAGCATCGGGTTCACTAATTCAAATCGGTAAATTTTCGACATTTAAAGCGGGAAATCTTGAATTTGTTGTGTATAAATTCAGGAACAGAACACAACCTGTGCCCTCGATAAATGCTGTCTTCAAATCATCAATTGGTCAGATTTATGAGATCAATTTAATTCCTATGAATATAATAGGATTAGCGATACCTACTGAATCCGAGATGAACTCAATATTTTTCTCAGTTCTTTCAACTATTAGATATTAATTAAAAAAATAAATTAGATGGAATTTTCTTGATTTTATGAAAATATCGGCAGACACTCAAAGTGTAATTGATTTTTTGCAAATGGTTAGCGATAATGGTATTCGGAAACCTATTGATTTGGCGGCAATTCTTGAAGTTGGAGCAACATACAGCCAAGATGAGCTTGTTCAATCAATTATTTTCACGGGCAAATCGATCTGGAATTTAAGCAAAATACTTACTCGGTCTCCTGATTCCGTTGCTATTGATAAAATTAATAGAGAATTTCGCGATAATATCGATGAAATGCAAAATCAACTTCGGAAAATTACTGATTTTGTAGAAATGGCTGATGTGCAAAGATTTAATATTGTATATTTACAAAAAGATCTTGGCTCAATGAGAAATATAATCGATTTGGCACATGATTTATCAATATTAAAAGATGCACAGAAAAAAAATATGTAGAGAAATTACTAAGAATGTGTAACTTTTTCGCTTTTGAATTGTCTTTACATATAATGATTATTGTATTTCAAGATTTTATAAAGAAAATAACTTATTATTCAAATAAAAAAGAGGTAATTATGCACAGATTTAATTTGGGAAAGATTGCATTTCTCATACTTTTCATGGCTTTTTTTACAAATCAAAGCTATTCTGCAATCACACTTATAGAACCTGCAAATAATCAAATATGCGTTAATATGAACGCTTACTTTGATTGGGATAGTGTGCTTAATGTAGATCATTATAATATCGTTCTCTCACGCTCTGATACTTTTAATCCCGATAGTACTTGGATTTCTGCAGATATTGTTAGTGACAATATTTATGCACTTGGCACTTTCAGTGTCACTTTGATGCCTTCCACAAAATATTATTGGAGAGTCCGAGCAGTAAAAGTGGGAGGTGGAACTGACAGCTCATCTGCTCGAGCATTTACGACAAGAACTGATTATGCAGTTCCAAAATCACCACTTGATCAGTGCTGCATCCCCATCTCAACAGATTTCCAAGTGGAGACTTATATTGATACAGTCGACTCATTGAGAATTCTAATTTCTACAAACAGAGATTTTTCCACAATCACACTTGACACAATCATTTCTCATCCGGTTATCAATAATTCTGTAATCACAGCACATATTAACTTAAAGAACCCCGGGACCTATTACTGGACGGCATTTCAATTTGCAAATGGATGCTGGTCGGATTCAGTAGAAGACCAAAAATATACTTTCTGCACGGTTCCTGCTGGACCTGCATTATCCTATCCTGCTAATAATTCAAAGGGCGTTCCTGTATTTAATGATAGCATTCCTTTTCATACTAATTTAGTCTGGAACCAAATTAATGATGCTTTCTATTATATTGTCTGGACTTCTGACTCTCCTACTTTTGAAACTTATACAGAGTATTTCACAACTGATACTACTTTATTGGCTAATTTCGGACTTATAAATAATGCTGTTTATTATTGGAAAGTCGCCGCCAAAGTACCACCAATAAATGGAGATGATACTTGCCAAACTTTATTCTCAGATGCTTGGTCGCTCAAAACTCCGTATGAAGCAATGGCACTTTTACTCCCACAAAACGGTTCAAGATGTGTCCCAATTGATGTGAGACTTAGTTGGGATACCGTTTTTAATGCTATTTATTATCGCTTACAGGTAGCTACTTCAAAAGATTTTGCCGATTCAACAATTGTTATCGATATTGATTCAATTCCTCAAGCAGAGCAGATTGTTAGCTTGCCTTCAAGCTTGACAAAGTATTATTGGAGAGTTCGCGTAGATAATTCGTCAAACAATGGTCTATGGTCCACTCCATTCTCTTTCGAATCTGCGGTCATTGCCCCTATAGCTATCTCTCCCGTTCCTGATTCGAAATCTGTCCCCTTGAATGTCAATTTCATCTGGACAAAAGGAATCGAGGGAACAATTTACACATTGCAAGTTTCAGACACATCAAATATGCAGAATCTCTTGCTTGATACTTTGGTTACTGATACTACGGTGAATTTCGCTGTAGCTGACTTCTTTGAGACATATTATTGGAGAATTAAAGCTTATAATCTCGATTGCGAAAGCGTTTGGAGCCCTATTTACCAGTTTAAAACACAAATCGATGCGCCTTATGGATTAGTTCCACCCAATGACTCTACCTTCGTAGAACCATTACTTGTTAAATTGAGTTGGAAAGCACCTATGGGAGCTTTAAAATACGATCTCGATATTGCTCTCGATACTAACTTTACCAAAATGTTTAGGTTTGAGCGTAATATTACTGCTCTATACGTAATTTATGACAATTTATCTGACACAACAGATTATTACTGGCGTGTTCGTGCTAAAAATCTCGAAGGCGAAAGCAATTGGACTTCTACTCATCATTTCACAACTGGATACATAAGACCCAGTGTCCCCGCTCTTATTTATCCAACTAATGCTTCCAAAAAAATTCCAACAAATGTTGAATTGAAGTGGGCTGCTGCAAATCGCGCTTTGACTTATCATTTGCAATTCGCAACAGATGAGAATTTCAATAATATTCTAGTGGATTCTACTAACCTTACTAATTTAACTTATTCTCTCGCAGGACTTGACAACGGCAGATTGTATTATTGGAGAGTGGAAGCTTTAAATCTACAGGGTTCGTCGGGATATAGTTCGGTATTTTCTTTCCTGACTATTCCGCTTCCTCCTGTTGGTAAAGTTCAACTAATTGCCCCTGATTCCGGTGCTATTAACCAAAAAGCGACCCTCCTTTTATCATGGGATTCGATTCCTAATGTTAGCGGCTATCATTTGCAAATCGCAACTGATCCTGCTTTTAATAATATCGTTGAAGACAATGATAAAGTCTGGATTACTTCCAAATTAGTATATAATCTTGCTCAAAATACAAAGTTCTATTGGAGAGTCCGAGGTTGGAATGATGGTGGTGTAACAGAATGGTCAAATATTTGGGTATTTAGTACCGAAGATTTGTCTTCTGTTCCACTCACGAATTACTTCCATACATCAGTTTCGCCATCGCCTATTAATGATAAAGTAAATGTGCGGATTTATCTCGATAATTCTTCGCCCGTCCAATTCCAATTCATAGATTTGCAAGGCAAATTAATTATGGATCTTAATTTAGGAATAATGAGTGAAGGCGAAAACGTGTTCGCGGTTAATGCTGCTGCGCTTCCCGCAGGAATGTATATTTATAAAATCATTGCAAATGGCAAGGAAGAAGTCGGCAAGATAATTAAAAGATAATCGTATATATTATTAACCTTAAATTTTGTTTATACAAAAATATTTATCCTCTTCTGAAATTCGGAAGGGGATTTTTTTTATATAGATGCAAGTTCTAAATCTATCGATTACGAGATTAATATGAACACAATGAATTATACATCCCAATA
>DIEP01000138.1 GCA_002418685.1 Ignavibacteria bacterium UBA5771 | reverse complement strand
CCCTGGAAATCGAACGTATTGCACGTGAAAAATACGGTATGAAGAAACCCGGAGAAACTATCTACATCATTCCAAAAAAATAACTGCAAGAGATTAGTTATTGAATAATAGGAGCTGCAATATTTCCATTATGAACTCACTCTAAATCTCTTTCTTCATAAGAGAGGGAGGAGATAATGAAAATTGATTCACAAGGCTACTTGCTTGCAATTACATACTTCTATAAAAAATAATAAATAGGAATTGCTTCATTTTGTTTGATAATGACAATTGTAATTATGAACGCATTATATTAGCTTCGCGCTCTTCATTGATTGTTTCATACGTTCAAACGTTTCATCAATATCATCATCTAATCCGATACTCATTCGAACAAGTCCAGGAGTCAATCCCATTTCAATTTGCTCTTGCTCGGGTATTTCGCTCGAAGTGCTACTACCTGGTGAGCTAAACAATGTTTTATAAAATCCAAGACTTACGGCAAAATATCCGACTTTATTTGTTTGCATTGATATCATTAAATTATCAGCAGTATCATGGTCTTTTGCATCAAATGTGAGCATTCCACCATATCCATATTCTTTATTCATCAACGAAGTCATTAAATCATACTGCCTGTGCGATTTTAACCCTGGATAATATACTTTTAAACCAAGATTTTCCAATTTCTCCGCGATGATCATAGCGTTTTTGCTATGTTGTTTCATTCTAATATGTAAAGTATGAAGATTCTTATAAATCATTGATGCGCGAATTGGATCAAGCGTGGGTCCCAGAAGCATCGATGCCCCATTATTCGGATTGCGAAGAGATGAAATGAAGTCGTGGGATGCACACACAGCCCCTGCGACAGTATCATTCATTCCATTTGCATATTTCGTTAAGCTATAAATTACAATATGAGCGCCAAGTTTATATGGCGAAAATATCATTGGAGAAAAAGTATTATCTACCACGAGTAAGACATTATGCTTATCTGCTATTTCGCGTAATTTAGGCAAATCTGCAATCTCCAGCAAAGGATTGCTAATCGTTTCGCAATAAATCAGTTTCGTCTTTGGTGTAATTTTCGCTTCGACTTGTTCCAAATTGGTAATATCCACAAAATTTGTTTGAACATTGAAGCGAGGTAAAAAGTTTTTCATAAAAGCATAAGTCCCGCCATATATCGTTCGGCTGGAAACAATTTCGTCGCCACCTGAGCAAATTTGCATTAATGTGGTTGTAATTGCTCCCATTCCACTTGAAGTAACTTGACATGCCTCTGTATCTTCCATCTGGGCAAGCAGATTTCCTAAATAATTATCCATTGGATTGAGATGACGCGAATAGAGAAAGCACCCTTCCACTTCTTCGTGGAATAAGTCTTCCATTTTATCTGCATTTAAAAAAGTAAATGTAGCACCATCGGAAATTGAGGGGTTAACTTCACCATATTCACCAAACACCAAATAATCTTGAATTCTACGAGCAGGGTTTTCCATAATTTTCTTAATTTTTAAATTTACAAAATATTAATTTTCAAATTAAGAAAAAATCAATAATTAATGTAAATATTAATTAAGTTACAAATTCAAGGTTCCCCCCTTTTGCCGGGGACAACCTTGAAAAAACAACCTATTTTATGACAATCACTTTCAGTGTTATTACCTCCCTTGATGTCTGAAATAAAACCACATTACGCGCCTATTTCAGCTCCATTAATTTTTGCATAAATTAGAGTGGCTTTTCCTTTGAACCACGTAAAAGAAATCATTCCTATTCCTTTAGCGGAAATATAGATCCGTGGCTCCACTTCAATACTTTCTATTTTTTTGCAATCTTGAAATTCACCGAGAGGAATTGAATACACACCTGTTGGTATTCCATAGCTGTTTTCGGGAATGGAAACTGAATACTTTATACCTTTGATTGAATCAGTAAAGTCTTGGGAGAAATCAAGATACAATCTTTCCAAACCATTGATGTATCTATAAAATTTTATCCCATCAGTTGTTCGTAAATACATTGTATCTAAATTAACGGGAGCAAATTTACCTTGATAATTTTCGCATAATACAACTGAGTATTTAAGACTATTAAAATATGCAGAATCAATGACTTTAAGATGAATATTGACTGTATCATAAGAAATATCATAAATCCACTCATTGCCTATATCAAGAGGAAAATAACTTGTATCAGATATCACTTCATTTATATAGTTGTCCTCTACTATCGTTGCCGCCTCCTGCGTGCAACTGACTGCAAATAGCATTAATAATGCTAACGAGATGATTGTGATTCTGTTCATTTCTATAACTCAATTTTATTTAATTCTTGATTCTCTTCATAATAGACCTCCCCTAATAATGCAGTAAAGTATCGACTTCTACTGTAAAAGATGGATCAATCTTGGGAACAACCATCCATTCTCTCAAAGTAAATAACCAATCGTAGTTGTCAAGCAGCTTTTCATCGATGAGATAAAGATATTTTTTCAAAGCATTGTTTTTATAAAAATGTGCAGATGAACTATGGTTACCTGTCATTATAGAATAGCCTATTAATGTTTTTTGCTCGAAATTAATATTTGGTGGATTTACAATTGAGCAACCTATGCTATCAAGTTGTTCCAAAAGCACTTGGTACTCTGCTGCATTATTGATAATTATTAGTGTTCCATATTTAAGATATGATGGAGCATCCTCCGCTGTTATTGCTCCCCTCTGATGCGAACAAAAATCTAAATGATTAGTATCAATTACTTCCACCCAATTAGTATCATCCTGAATTGCATATTTATTAATTGGTGAATATATCGTTGCCTGCTCCTGCTTGCAGCTGACTGCAAATAGCATTAATAATGCTAACGAGATGATTGT
>DIEP01000150.1 GCA_002418685.1 Ignavibacteria bacterium UBA5771 | reverse complement strand
TTAAAAAACGGTGCAAGCCAAATTCAAATCGCACACGGAATTTGGCTTGCACCGTTTTTTAATGCAAAAGCAATAATTTCTTCATTATAATCGATATAATTAGTTGTTTCCATTGATACCCCCAATTGTCATTTTTGAAATTTTTAATGTTGGCGTTCCGCTTGTGACTGCTACGCTTTGCCCTTGTTTACCGCATGTTCCAAGAAAGAATCCCATATCATTGCCGACCATTTCAATATTTTTTAAAATATCGAGGTTCATTCCAATGAGAGTGACATTTTTGATTGGAGCAGTCAATTTCCCATTTTCGATTAAATAGCCAAGGTTTAATGAAAAAGTGAATTTTCCTGTGCCGTCTACCATTCCCCCTTGGAAAGATTCTGCATAAATTCCATAAGGAACTGACTCGATAATCTCTTCGGGGGAGTAATCTCCTTTCATAAGAACTGTATTGTTCATTCTTGGAATTGGGATGCTTGCAAAAGACTCGCGACGCCCATGCCCATTGCGTTTATGCCCCAACATTTTTGATGAAAGATAATCATTCATAAATCCAACAATTTTGCCATTTTCAATAAGCATCACATTTTCTGTTTCCAAACCCTCGTCATCGATATTCAGACTACCACGGAAATTTGGAATTGTGGCATCATCATAAATTGTAACATTAGGATTAGCAACCATTTCGCCAAATTTATTCCACATAACAGAAGTTTTTTGCCAGATACCGTCTGCTTCGAGTGGATGACCGACTGCTTCGTGGATCATCACTCCCGATTCATCGCTGCCAAGCACAACGGGCAATTCTCCCGATGGTGCATTTTTGGCAGAAAGCAGGATAATTGCTTCTTCGCTTGCACGCTTACCAATTGATTCGGCTGATTCAACATTTTGGAAGAAATTCATTCCCACACGCCCACCATTATTTGCGATTGCTGTTGCTTTATTTTGTCCATCTTCAGCAGTAGATGCAACCATTAATCTCATTTGAGGTCTTTCATCGGAAATTAGCAACCCTTCGGAATTGGCAATTGTAATGAAATCGTAGTTGGAGGCAAGCGATGAAGTAATCTTCTTTATCCGATTATCATATTGTTTTGCAGCATTATATGCTTCCCGAACTAAATCGATTTGCAAAGCAATATCGTGCTTTATAATTGGATCAATCAAGTCATATACATTTTTAAATTTATTTTTTTTCTGCAAAGACTTCGCAATATTATTTTGAGGATTTTTTGCAATTATTGAGGCATTTCGTGCAGTATCAACCAATTTTTCGTAACTAAGATCACTTGTGTATGCATAACCTGTCTGAATTCCATCGATAACACGAATTCCAACACCGAGCAATATATTAGAGGAAGTATTTTTAATTATATCTTCCTCCATTTTGATTGAAAGACTATGTTCATATTGAAAATAAATATCTGCGAAATCTCCCCCTTTTGATAGAGCAATTGCAAGAAGTTTTTGCAAGATATCCACATCTAAACCAAAGTCATTTATATTCATATTTAGTTAATTTAATAATTATTAATAAACGATTATACCATATTAACATTTGCAATACAAGTGTTAATCGAGATGGGGTGGAAATCCGGGCAATATAGAAGATATTCTTTATTTTGTTAATGACACTTTTAATTTATTTACTATATTAATTAATATTTTGTAATCATAAATTGAGTAAATATATCTATTTAAACCAAAAAATATTAAATTATTAAATTAAAAATGAATTTTTAGTTAATTTGCATTTTCTTAAAATAGAATATTGGAAAAGGTATAAAATGAGTTTAACGCAAAAAATTGCGGATTTGTTCAGAAAAAAGACTGAAATAATCGAAGAAACAGAAATTCAAGCCCAATCAAAGCAAAGCAAAATGGGGAAAATGACTGCTCGCCAGAGAATAGAAGCATTGCTTGACCCGGGGACATTTCACGAATTCGATTTATTTGTTGAACACCAAGCAGAAGAATTTGGGATGGATAAAAAGTATTTGCCACGTGATGGTGTGATTACGGGGACAGGAGAAATCCTTGGATTTCCTATTTGTATTTATGCTCAGGATTTTACTGTGGCAGGAGGCTCATTAGGGCTTGCTCATGCTCGCAAAATTACAAAAATTATGGACCACGCTTTGGACCTTGGTGTCCCATTGATTGGCATCAATGATTCCGGAGGTGCACGCATCCAAGAAGGCGTTAATTCACTTGCGGGATATGGCGAGATATTTTACAGAAACACACGAGCGTCGGGTGTCATTCCGCAAATATCAGTAATTCTCGGACCATGTGCGGGCGGCGCTGTCTATTCGCCTGCATTGACTGATTTTGTGTTCGTTGTCGATAAAGTTTCAAAAATGTTTATTACAGGACCCGAAGTTATAAAAACTGTGCTTGGCGAGGAAATTTCAATGGAAGACCTCGGGGGAGCAAGAGTGCAAGCCGAAATTTCAGGTAATGCTCATTTCTTTGCAGAAACCGAACTTGAATGCTTCGAGCAAATCAAAAAATTAGTCACTTTTATACCTTGGAATAACCGCAAAAAGCCCGATCCCGTGCTTCCTGCTCAACCCCTTATAGGTAAACCAATTACTGAAATTTTTTCAAATGATAGTTCAGAACCTTATGATGTCCGAGATATTATTAAAGCAATTGCCGATAAATCCGATTTTTTTGAAGTGCAAGAGCTTTGGGCACGAAATATTGTCATAGGTTTCATCCGAATGAATGGAGAAACCGTTGG
>DIEP01000134.1 GCA_002418685.1 Ignavibacteria bacterium UBA5771 | reverse complement strand
TGTTTCCATATTCACCGAAAGATACAGGAATTTATTATTTTGACATAAAAACCCCAATAATTCTGTGCAATAATAGTGGATTATTAGTAAAAATGGGTATAACATATCAGTCACCGGGGCTTAAAGCCCCAACATACACGACTATTTCGAAAGACATAGTCTACAATTTTCCTTCTCTTGATAGCATAGATTCAGGGAAATATGGGAGACTATCACATAATTGCTTAATGATAGCAATGCATGATTCTAATCAGATTAGTATCTATGACTTTAATACCATGGAATTACTATGGAAAATGCCTCCTGTTACCAATTATTCGGTCTTATGGTGGGACCCAACTGATAGATATTCGGTGACCGTGACACCAAATCGATCAGAGGGTAAAATGACTATCTGGGATATCAGCAAAAAGGAAAAAGTATATGAGTATGGGACTAATCCAAGCAACATCGATATAAGCCACAATGGTAAATATATTGTCACTGGTAGTCGGCTTTTATCTTTGTATTATGCCAAATGGAATGGGTTATCAGTTCCAGGCGAGACAAAAGAGCCGCAAGTAATATATCCGAACCCAACGAATGGAATGATAAATCTTCAATTTAACCAGCAAGTAAGCGAGATCACCGCTATTAACATACAAGATAGCAAAGGAGCTATGGTAAGACCATTATTCAACGGATTTCTAACGGAGGGACCTCAAAATCTCAGTTATAATATTTCTGATTTGGCAACGGGAACTTACTTCGTTCAAGTGCAAAGCAAACATAATTCTTTGATATTTAAGCTTATGGTAGTGAGGTAAAAGATGAGAGAGATTGCTTCACTTCCACACGATTTCGCAATGACAGATGTTATATATTAACAAAATACAAAATAATAAATCTTACTTCTTTATTTTCGAAATAAATTCCTCAACTTCGGGAATTCCACCTTGGAAAATTAAATATCCATTGCTTGGTTCACGTTCAGTAATATCGTGTGCAATTGGTGTAAGCATCATTTTTTTCACTTCGTCAATATTATGTGTCTGCCCCAAAACCCAGCCCAATTTAACGTATGCAACTTCGGGAAGCATATTAGCAAGGGGCGTCACACCAAGTTCCATCAAATCCCTCCCCGTATCGTAAACATACATCTGTGCATATCCCCAAAGAGTTTGCACATTCATAAAGACAGCAATTCCCTTATCTTGAGCACGTTTTAATGCGGGATAAAGAGGTTTATTAACATGACCCAAGCCTGTTCCCGCGATAATAATACCAAGATAACCATTATCAATCAAGCTGTCAATAATGTCAGGTTTCATATTTGGGTAATAATAAACAATGGAAACCCTATCATCGAAGTAAGGTGCAAGTTTAAAATTTTTATCTTCGCGGCGTTTGCGATAATCTGTGCGGAGTGGAGTGATTTTCTCACGATTAATCATCGCAATGGGGATATCACCAATCGTGCGAAAAGTAGAACGGTAGCTTGAATGCATCTTGCGAACTCGCGTCCCTTGATGGAGCAACCCATACATATCGGAAGTTGGACCAAACATACAAACCATCACCTCTGCAATATCGCTTTCGGCAGCAGCTTTCACGGAATGGATTAAATTATATGCGGCATCGGAGCTTGGACGATCGCTTGACCTTTGAGAACCAACCATAACAATTGGGATTGGTGAATCTTGAATCATATATGAAAGGATTGCAGCAGTATGGTGCATTGTGTCTGTGCCATGTCCAATAACAATACCATCCACTCCACGCTCAATTTCTTTTGCAATTGCTTCGGCAGTGCCGATCCATTGCTCGGGACCCATGTTTTCGCTAAATACTCCATAAAGCTTCTCGGTCTCCAAATTACAAATATCAGCAAGTTCAGGCACTGAACCATATAATTCACCTGGAGAAAATGCAGGAATAACTGCACCTGTTCGGTAATCCAATCGACTTGCAATTGTTCCGCCCGTTCCAAAAAGTTTGACGCGTGGCATTTTTGGAGAATAAGGAAATTCTTTTTCAGGAATTAAATAATGTGCTTCTTTGCGTCCTTTAATTTTAATATCTTTGACCTTATTCCAGAGAATTCCAATATTATATCCGCTTTCAAGTTTTAGAACGATATGAAATTCATCTGATGTTTCGGAACGTGGCAAAATAATTCCCTGAAAGGTATGCTCATCTGTAACGAGATCTATATCGCTCCAGATATAAGCATTGTATTTCTTTAAGACTTCGAGTGCTTTGGATCTATATCCTTTGTATAATTCTTTATCTTCTGTCGCAATATTATTAGATGCAATCTCTTCCATTTTAGTTTTCTTGTTTTTGTAAAATATCAGTTATTAATTTATGAACTTCATTGCCGTTGGCTCGATAGCGTAATTTTTTCATAACAATCGCGGTTAGCAATTTATCTTTGGCTTGTCCATTATTTATTTTAATTGATTGCAATTCGGCAATTGCTTGATGAATTTCTGCCTGCAATTCAGATTGGCTACATAATTCAGGAAGTAATTCATCAGAAAA
This sequence comes from Ignavibacteria bacterium UBA5771, assembly GCA_002418685.1. Classification (GTDB taxonomy): domain Bacteria; phylum Bacteroidota; class Ignavibacteria; order Kapaibacteriales; family UBA2268; genus UBA2268. The sequence continues at coordinate 6,515 of DIEP01000134.1, read as the reverse complement.
TTTTCCATTTATAATAGTTTTTCGTATAATTTCAAATAAGCTCTCTTTTGGGATTTTACCATTGACAAAGTTTTTAAAAATCTCATAAAGATCATTTTCTTCAATAGCGTTAAAATCGAGATTGTGCTTTTTCAATTTTTTGGGATAATTAATCATCACATTAGCAGTGAATTGAATATCAATCTTTAATTCATTAACTAATTTTTGAAATAGATTAGAGTATTTTGAAACAGCTAATTGATCGGATGTAACTTCATCAAGTCCCAAAGACTGGAAATAGCTCTTCTTTTCCCAAAATGGAATTGGAAGATTATTTTTAATGTTATCAATTCTTTCTTGCTTTAAAACAATTGGAGGCAAATCAGTATCGGGATACATTCTTTGAGGTCCGGGAAGAATGCGTTCAAAACCCGTTGTGCAATCTTCAAGAGCTTGCCGAGTTTCGTTTGGAATGCCAATAGTTGCTTCTTTTGCGCGAATTATAACTTCTTTCGCAGCTGTATCGGTATCTTGATTACTCCCCCACACGAGCAATAAAGTATCGTCTTCATTAGAACCAGTGAATTTTCTCAAAGTTGACCATTCAGACGATTGAATAAACTCGCTCTGGGAATCAGAATGCACAATATTCGGCAAAGTTGTCAAGCAAGCAATAACTCGCACTCTATCAGAAAACTCTTTGGAAAAATAAGTGTCAGTTTGAGTTTGCCAATGAAGCAATCCGCGGAAACCTTTGAGAACGATACATTTCACACTTAATCCTTCAGAGATAGCTTGAGTAATAGGGAAAAAATGGCTATGCCTCATTAATTTAGTTACATCAGTATATTTGGCTTGGAAAGTATCGGGAGTGATTCCCCTTCTTTTCAATTCCTCTCTCAAACGAAGCAAATTCCATTGCCGCATTGCTTCGTTATAAGTTAGCTTCGGAATCATTTCGATATGAGAAACGCCCTTGATTTCTGAACGTGTGCCACCTCGAACGCTGACATTTACGTCTTCTCTTCCCGCACCAATTCCCGTTCTAACTTTATGAGTGCAACGTGCAATTTGGCTAATAATCTTATTGACGTCAGCAACTTCTTGAGGTGTCCTCATCTCAGGTGCAGTAACAGTTTCAATTAATGGCATCCCAAGTCTATCTGTCAAATATGTCCTTTGATGACCTATATCGCTAAATTCACGGCAAGCATCCTCTTCCAGTGATAATTGAATAACGTTGATAAATCTGTCTTTATAAGGAATTTGACCTCCAACAGAAATGATAGCCGTCCTTTGAAAACCCGTAGGAATGCTTCCGTCAAGATATTGCTTTCGCGCGATATGAACTTCATCGGTAATATGAGCGCCATAAAGCATTGAGATTTCAATAGCAATATCAAGAGCTTGATCATTCATAGGGAAAGGAGGAGTATCATCCATCTCGTAAGTGCAAACTGTTTCATAATTTATATGATAGAGGATTTCCTTTTTAGTTTTAAATTCCATCAAAGCGGTTCCATCATATTCCCCAAGCTCGGATAAAGTAGGACGCATATGCCGTAGAATTTCGGCATTATATTTATCGGAATAATGACCAGCAGGACATCGACAAAATAGTTTTTTTTCGGTTAAAATTTGCTGATGAACTTCCAAGCCCGATTTGAATCCAATCTTTGCATAGTCCTCATCAGTCATTTTCTCGAAGGGCTTAAATTCAAAATCAAAATTATCAATTTCCATATTAAAGAGAATAAAGATAAAGAAGTAAAAAATACAAAATTACGAAAATGAGCCATAAGAACCGAATAAAATTGTAAAAAGTAATATACTTTCAAGAATGGTAGATTTTGAATTGATTCATTTTACGAATACATAATTACAATCCCACGTAAATCGTATTCATATTTATTGTTAGAATTATTTTCGTTTTTAAGTCTGAACTAAATTTAAAATCCTATTTTTGAATTATATGGATTGAAGTGTATAATCTACCATAAAAATGATAACTGTATGAAAGATTGCATTAAACAACAGTGCCAAATAATGTAGCTGAATTTGCTCTATCAATTTGGACTTTTAGAATGTCGCCCGCTTTTGCATTCAGATCATGATTATCGAAAATTACAACTTTATTTGTCTTTGTTCTACCCATCCATTCCTGAGGATTCTTTTTGCTGCTGCGTTCGACAAGAATTTCAAAGATTTTTCCAATTTCAGCTTGATTTTTACTATTGGAAATCTTTTTCTGAATATTTATAATTTCATTTAATCTAAAGGATTTCACATCATCTGGAACATCATCCTCCATATTCCAAGCTTTTGTTCCTTCACGGGGAGAATATTTGAACATAAAGGCAGAATCGAACTCCACTTCGCTTATTAAACTTAATGTATCCAAATGATCATCAAGAGTTTCAGTTGGGAAACCTGCAATAATATCAGTTGATAAAGAGCAATCAGGAATTATTTCTTTGATTTTGGCAATCCGTTCAAGATAATGTGCCCGAGAATATTGCCTGTTCATTAATTGTAAAATTCTGTCTGAGCCTGATTGAAATGGAAGATGAATATAATTGCAAATATTATCGTATTCAGAAATTGCATAAATCAAATCATCGCTCATATCAATTGGATGAGAAGTCAAAAACCTTATTCTCATCGAGGGTGCAGCTTCCGCAACAGTGCGCAACAAATTTGGAAAATCAGTACCCGAATCCAAATCCTTATAACTATTTACATTTTGTCCAAGTAATATAACTTCTTTGAATCCCTGTTCTTCAAGCTTTTGAATTTCGCTTATAATTGAATCTTTCGAACGGGATCGCTCTCTACCACGTGTGAAGGGAACAACGCAATATGTGCAAAAGTGATTGCAACCACGCATAATCGCAAGCCATGCTGATACTCCCTCTGTTCGGAGTGGTTCAATATACTCATAAGTTTCGACTCGACTTAATTTCACAGCAATTCCATTATTGCCTTCCAAAGATGAACGAATCAGCTCAGGTGCTTTACGATATTCATCAGGTCCCATCACAATTTTGACTAAATCTGACTTTTCAAAAACATCTTTCCTCAATCGTTCTGCCATGCAACCAATTATTCCTACTGCAATATCGCGATTCGACTTCCGATAATGCTTTAAGTGCATCAACCGCTTGTAAATTGTGTTTTCAGCATTCTCCCTCACACTACAAGTGTTGAGCAATATAACGTCAGCAGAATCAGGAGAATTAATGATTTCATAGTTGCCATCATCAGTCAATATTCCACCTATAATTTCGCTATCATAAGTGTTCATTTGGCAACCATAAGTTTCTATATATACATTTATTTTTTCCATGAATAAAATATTTTGAAATTATCTCTTTTTTAATTAATTCAGATAAATTTGTCTTATTGGCGTTTTTTAGATATTTTTATTTTCATTAAATAATTATTTATTTGAAACGTTTATATTACTTAATAGTAATATTTCAAGGATATATTTATGGAATACTTAACAAAAGAAACGTTTCTTGAGAAAGTTTTCGATTATGAAACAAATGAGGAATGGAGCTATAAAGGTGAAAGACCTTGCATTATTGATTTCTATGCTGATTGGTGCGGACCTTGCAAAATGGTTGCGCCAATAATGGAAGAACTTTCAAAGGATTATTCGGGATCAGTTGATATATATAAGATTGATACTGATGAACAAACAGAATTAGCCGAAGTCTTTGGAATTCGGAGCATTCCATCAGTGTTATTTTGCCCCGTTGGCGACCAACCCCGATTGGCTGTTGGAGCAATGCCAAAGGAATCGTATATCCAAGCAATTGACGATATTTTCGGAATTAAACCTCCTATTATTCTTTTATAAGAATAAAATCAAAGAAAATTGTAATGTGACTATAATAAGCATAGTCGATGTTTTGTTCGGCTATGCTTATTATTTTTTTATTGGCTGCAAATCAGATACTTGCAGAATCACTTCTAAAAATATTGTTACATTTTTACAACAATATTATAAACTCCCCCATTTCGTGCATCGGCATAGTCAATTGCTTCATTAATTTTATCGAAGTTATATACTTTATTCTCAAGTTTACTTAAATCAAGATGTCCATTTTTCACCAAATTTACCATCTCTATACCGTCAGCAGTTGAAAACCATATTGAGCCCGTAATATTGACTTCTGTTCCGAGCAAAAATCCATAAGGAACAGAGACATTGCCCGTTGCGCCGCCAATAAACACTGCTGTCCCAGCTTTTTTCATTGCAAACAATAGTTGATTGGTTGAACCCGCGCCAACATATTGTAAGCAATCAATCAATGCATCTGCACCTTTCCCTTCTGTTGCACCAAGTATTTTTTGCATATAATCATCGTCTTGCAATGAAATTGGAATAATTTTCTTGGGATTAATTGAAGCAAGTTTATCCAATCTATCTTTGCGATTTGCGACTGCTATAATTTTGCTTGCCCCCATTGCCAGAGCCATGTGAACAGCACTGACACCGAGAGTTCCCGTTGCTCCATTTATCAAAACAGTTGAATGCTGATTTACTTTTGCATATTTCAAAGCTTGATATGCTGTCCCAAGATACCCTAACCGTACTGCCTGTTCATCAGTAATTGATGAATCGAGTGGAACAATATTTGTATAAGGGATTTTCATATATTCAGCAAATCCGCCCCGATATTCATTGAGCAACTTTGTGCCATTTGGATTAAATGTGAACATTCCAACGAACGCCATTGAATCGCTAAGTTGATTCTTCCCTTTCAAGCTGAACTCATCGGTCCCATTTGATATTAAAGAATTCACATATACTCTTTGACCTTCATTGATTCCTTTGACTGCTTTTCCGACTTTTGTAACTGTTCCAACAACATCAGAGCCAAATATTGCAGGCAAATTCGGTCTAATGAAATCACCACCCGCATTTAATAATCCTTTTGTGGATGGTGCTATATGAACAGCCGCGACTTTCACTAATACATCATTATCCATGATTTCAGGAATTTCTACTTCTTGTATTTCCAGAGGTTTACCGAGTTCATTTAGAACTGCTGCTTTCATTTTGTTTGACATAATCTCTCCTTATTGATATTATTTTTATAAATCAATTAAATATTCATTAATTATCTATTGACTGCACCCATAGTTGCTTCGGGATACCTTGACCCTTTTGCAACATCTATTGGTGCTATTTCGTTAATTCTTTTCAAATCTTCTTCTGTTAATTGGACGTTAATTGCTCCAATGTTTTCTTCGAGGTATTTTATTTTCTTTGTTCCTGCTATTGGCAAAATATCGTTTCCTTGTGCCATAAGCCACGCTAATGATAATTGAGCAATTGTGCAGTTCTTGTCTTTTGCAATTTGCTCTAATCCATTAATTATTTTCAAATTATGCTCCAAATTCTCTTTTTGGAATCTCGGATTATATTGTCTAAAATCATCAGGTGCCATATTTACTATATCTTCGATGCTCTTAATTTTTCCTGTTAAAAATCCTCTTCCCAATGGACTATATGCAACAAATCCAATATTCAAATCACGGATAGTAGCAAGAATTTCTTTCTCAGTCTCTCGTGTCCAAAGTGAGTATTCTGTTTGCAGTGCTGTTATTGGATGAATTTTATTAGCACGACGAATAGTTTCGGGAGCTGCTTCGGATAACCCAATATATTTGACTTTTCCTTCTTTAACTAAATCTGCCATTGCTCCAACTGTTTCCTCAATCGGAGTGTTTGGATCAACTCGATGCTGATAATAAAGATCAATATAGTCAATATTTAACCTTTTCAGACTTGCTTCGCATGCTTGCTTGACATATTCGGGTTTTCCATTAATACCAAGATAACTTCCATCACTTCCACGGACATTTCCGAATTTTGTTGCCAGAACGACTTTATCTCGCCTGTCATGAATAGCTTTACCTACTAATTCTTCATTTTTGCCAACACCATACATATCAGCAGTATCAAGGAAATTTATCCCTAATTCTATTGCACGATGAATAGTGGCGATCGATTCTTTATCATCTCCTGGACCATAGAATTCCGACATTCCCATACATCCAAGCCCAATTCGAGATACTTTTAATTGACTGTTTCCTAAAGTTGTGTAATTCATAATTCTTATTATTTATTTTATTTTTAAAATTTGTTTTTTGAAAAATATTATTTCTTAACTATTGTTTTGCTCGCAAATACTGTTTAGGCCATTCAATATCAGCATTTAAAACTTTTGCTGAATGCAAGGTCCAATAAGGATCGCGAAGAAATTCTCTTCCAACTAATACAACATCGGCTTGATTTGTCGCAATAATTTGTTCTGCTTGTTCGGGCGATGTAATAAAGCCAAGCCCACCCGTTAAAATCCCTACATCTTTCTTAATACGTTCTGCGAAGGGTATTTGATACCCAATACCTGCAGGAATTTGTGCATCAGCAACATTACCACCCGAAGAGCAATCAATTAAATCAACTCCTATATCTTTAAGCCATTTTGCGAGTTGGATTGTTTGCTCAATATCCCAAC
>DIEP01000094.1:2439-13202 GCA_002418685.1 Ignavibacteria bacterium UBA5771 | reverse complement strand
GGCTTGGATCTCATCCTGATGATACATTATCACTTGAATATCGGTTGAAAGATGAACATCAATGGAAAACGATTTCTCAAGTGGCTTCAAATAATTGCTTTGAATATCTTATACCTGACATCAATGATACTACGATGCAGTTCCAACTTTCAATCTCAAAGCGAAATTGGGTTTCAGATAAAGTTATTCAGTTAATTGGGCATAAAGCAAGAATTACAGATATTTGTTGGTCACCTGATGATCAGGAGCTAATTTCATCAAGCGAGGACGGGAAAATTTACTTATGGAACACAAAAACGGGTCAATTAATAAGGGCATTATTTCAATCGCAGTTAAGTATAATTTCGGGAATTGATTTATCAAAGGATGGGAAATATATAGCAATTGCTGCAAATGATTCTGTAATTAAAATTTGGGATAAAGAAAATGAATTTTTATATCGTGAATTGCATTGCACAGAAATGATAAAAAAAATTAAATTTTCTTATGATGGGACAACTGCTATTGGTATTTCATCCTTAGGAAATATATTTATATGGAATGTCAACTCATCAGCTTTATTAAATCATTTTTATTCGCAAAGCACACAAATCAATGTTTTAGCAGTTAACCCAACAAAGAATATTTTTGCTACAGCAAGTAAAGATGGGAAAATCAACATTTGGAATATTACAACAGGTAGCTTGATAAAAAATATATTTTCTTCTAATTTTGAAATCCTTGATTTAAAGTGGATCCCGTCAGGCACAATATTACTTTTTTCAGGGAATGATTCGAAAATACGAATTTATGATATTGAGCAGGATAGGATAATTCAAACAATTTTCGATACAGAGAAACCCGTAAATGCTGCGGATTGGTGTGCAACTTATCCTTATGTTCTTTCTTCAAATAAAAATTTTATCAATCTCTGGAGAAGCGTTGATGCAAAATTTCTAAATCAATATGACCAGCATAACTTGGAAGTATACCGTATAAATTCATCTAATGAAAGTTCTAAAATTGCAAGTGTGGATAACTCCCATACGATCCAAATCTGGTCAGTTGATGATTTCCCATTCGAACGTCCTAAAATTATATTAGATACTACTGCTCTTCTCCCCGTAATTAATAAAAGATTTTTTACGCCCAATTTGGTTCTTCCACTTTGTCAAGTAGGGGACACACTTTATCTTTATTATGATAATTTTGTGCAAAATATTACAACACCAATCGATGATAATGAATATCAATCAACATTAATTCAAATAGATAGTATTTTTCAACCAATTCAGAATCCTACTTATTCAATTTACTCAAATGCCTCACCATTTTATATAGATTATATTATGTCTTCCCCGATAGGATTGCAATTCACGCCGAAGTCAAATCATGATTTTTCTACAACTATATCGACTGCTTCTGGCATCAAAACTATTAACTCCAATGTTCAGGTTTCAATTTTAGAAGAAAACCTCAATAAAAAGGCATATTTTATCGACTTTGGTAATGTTGCTTTAGGTAATTTCAAAGATACATTGTTTTATTTGTTTCAAAATATTAGCACTCAAAGTGTTTCTCTTGATTCAGTTCGATTTTTTTATGATTCTTCATTTATTCTGATTTCTCCTGCAATTCCATTCAAAATGAATGCAAAAGGAGGTGTATTTGTTCCAACCGTCCGCTTCCAACCGAAGAGCATTGGGTATAGTTCGGCACTTGCATTATTCTATTTTCATAATGGGATGAAACTTTATTGCAATTTCTCGGGATATTCGACGGGTCCAAGACTGGAAGCACCGAGTGAAATTCTGTTTGATACTTTGATTTGTGAGGATTCGATAAGCAAGCAGCTCACACTTTATAATTCAGGCACTAATCTTTTGAAAATTAAGAATATAACAATTGAAAACAATAATGGAAATAATTTCAAAATTTTGTCAAATGTAGTATTTGATTTGGCTCCTAATGAATCTAAGAGTCTTGATATTGAATTTACTACTAATAAAGCAGGCGATTATAATGCAAGATTAAAAATTACTACAAATTTGCAAAATAATTCTGATACAATCAGTTTTATTAAACTATTGGCAATTAAAGAAACTATATTAATAGATACTTTTCAACAAACTGTTATATTTAATGCTCAAAACGATACAGAACGAATACAAAAAATCATTGAAGTGAAAAATCTCGGTTCATTACTTTCCAATTTTAAAATAATTAATAACCCGACAGGCTTTGCAATTGATAGTGTGATTTATAATTACCCAATTTCAAAAATTTATTGTTCGTTTCTTGGAGGTGAGAATCGTAAAGATTATGTTGATTCAATTCTTTTGCAAGATGAATGCTCGAAAATTTATACAGTTGGAATTAGAGCTTATGTAAACAATAAAATTGCAATATTGAGCACTGTTAATAAGATTGATCTCGGATTGATTGCGTGTTCTGATGAACAGGTAGTAAATTTGCCAATAGTTAATCAAGGTGATACAACGTTAATTCTTGATAATATCACTTTGAAAAATAATACACATTTCAATGTTAGTTCTAATTTTCCAATTGAGATTTTGCCAAATCATTCTGTGCTAATATCTATTCAATTTGAGATTTCACAGGAAGGAAATTATTATGACACTTTAATGATTGAGACCAATGCAAATAATTCAGCAAATGGCTTTATTTATATTCCAATCGAAGCAGAAAGGAAAAATATCACTATTGAAGTATCTGATGAATCAATCAAATTTGATAGTCTAAACTTGAATCAGAAGGATAGTATTAGCTTTTATATAATAAACAAAAGCCAAATTCCTACAAGTATCACATTGAAAAGCACTAATCCGAATTTTATACATGATCAAACATTTCAAAGCATTCCTCCGAATGATTCTATTCATAATGAAATTATATATCTCGGCAGAAGTTCGGCAGGCAATGATTTGGGTGAAATTATTATTCAAGATACTTGCAGCAAAGAATATATAATTCAGATAGAGGCATCTGTAATTGAAGCAGTTGAGGTTTATTCANNCTTTTGCAACCAAATCCCGCCGATAAAATGACTAATATCGAAATAACTTCAAATAGCAGTATATTTTACCAAATAAAAATATATGATCTTCAAGGTAAAATTATCAGTGAATTCCCACGTGTTGATAATTTTACGGGGTTTGTTCGGATTCCTATTAATACACAGAGGATTGCTTCGGGTGTTTATATTGTGGAAATAAATACCTCCAAAGAGAAAGCTATCAGAAAATTAATTAAATTAAAATAATAGCAATTTTACAGAAATTATTTATTGAATTTTCGTAATTTTGAGAAAAATACTTCATATTTTTTTTCTTTCAATATTTTTTAAATATCAACAAAAAAAAGGGTGAAATTATGTCACTTTTACAGGAAAAATTAACACAAGTTCTACCACAACAAATCGCGGAAATATCTTCATTTGTGAAAGAAAATGGCGATAAAGTGGTCTCTCAAGTTAATATTTCGCAGGTTTATGGCGGTATGCGCGGTGTCAAAGGTTTGGTCTGCGACACAAGTGAAGTACCTCCTGACAAAGGTTTAATCATTCGGGGTATTGAATTAAAGGATTTAACAGACAAGCTTCCAGAGGAAATTTACTGGCTTTTGTTAACAAGTGAATTGCCAAACGCAGCTGAATTAAAAGATTTGCAAAATGAATTAACTGCTCGCCAAGAAGTTCCCCAATATGTTTGGGATGTTATCGATTCGATGCCAGCAGATTCACATCCAATGGCAATGTTCAACACTGCCATTCTTGTAATGCAAAGGGAATCAGTATTTGCAAAACGTTATGACGAAGGTATGAAAAAATCCGAATATTGGGTTGCAACTCTTGAAGATTCACTTAATATTATAGCAAAACTTCCTGCGATAGGTGCTTATGTCTATAGAAAAAGATTTAATAAAGGACCGAGAATTGCTCCAAAAGCAAATGTCGATTGGTCAGAAAACTATGTGCACATGCTCGGAATGGATGATACAAATGGAGATTTCTCAAAATTGATGAGATTATATTTAACTCTTCATAGCGATCATGAGGGTGGAAATGTTAGTGCATATTCCGCAGCAACAATCAATTCAGCTCTTTCCGATCTTTATTATTCATTAGTTGGTGGATTAAATGGTTTGGCAGGTCCTCTTCATGGATTAGCAAATCAAGAATGCTTGAAATGGATCATCGAAGTTATGGAGAAGTTCAATGGTGTTCCAACCAAAGAAGATCTCGAAAAATTTGCATGGGATACATTGAATTCAGGTAAAGTTATTCCTGGTTATGGTCACGCTGTTTTAAGAGTAGTTGACCCACGTTTCGTTGCATTCAGAGAATTTGGATTGAAATTTATGCCAAAGGATCCTGTTTTCCAAATGGTTGATCTTGTATTCAATGTTGTTCCTGATGTTTTGAGGAATGTTCAAAAAATTAAAGACCCATGGCCAAATGTTGATGCAGGTTCCGGCGCATTGCTCTATCATTATGGATTGAAAGAATTCAGCTACTATACTGTGCTGTTCTCGATTTCACGCGCTCTCGGTATTGCATCACAATCAGTGATTGCTCGTGCTTATGGGCTACCTATTACACGACCGAAATCATTGCCAACAAAAGAATATATGAAATTAGTTAAAGGTTGATTTTAAATTTAGGTAATTATATGAAAATAACTGTTATCGGTGGCGGAAATGTTGGCGCCACAACCGCATTGTTCATTGCTATGAAAGAATTAGCAAACGAAGTAGTCTTGCTCGATATTACTCCCGATGTTCCAATTGGAAAGGGTTTAGATTTGTATGAATCGATGCCTGTCTTCGGCTCTGATTCAAAGATTATTGGGACAAATTCCTATGATGATACTGCAAATTCTGATCTTGTAATTATCACTGCTGGTATCCCTCGCAAGCCCGGTATGAGCCGCGAAGATTTGCTAACAACTAATGCAGATATTCTTAAAATATGTGTTACAAGTTCATTTGAAAAATCACCAAATGCGAATTTTATTATCGTTGCCAATCCTTTAGACGTTTTGACATATTTAGCTTTAAAATTAACAGGTCTTCCTCGAAATCGTGTTATTGGTATGGCAGGAGTGCTTGACTCTTCACGATATAAGACATTTATCGCAATGGAATTAGGCGTTTCAGTGAAGAATGTGGATGCTCTTGTTTTGGGCGGACATGGCGATACAATGGTTCCACTTCCACGTTTCACAACAGTAAGTGGAATTCCTGTCACAGATTTAATTCCAAAGGATAAACTAGATGCAATCATTACTCGCACAGCTAATGGCGGTGGCGAGATTGTTAAATATCTAAAAGCAGGTAGTGCTTATTATGCTCCTGCTGCTTCTGTCACTGAAATGGTTGAAGCTATCGTTAAAGACAAAAAGACTGTCCTTCCATGTTCAGTTCTTTTGGAAGGTGAATATGGCTTCAATGATGTTGTGATGGGAATGCCTGTAAAACTTGGCAAAGACTTTATGGAAGCCATAATGCCATTAAATTTGAATGCGGAAGAATTAGCTTCTCTTAATAAATCTGCAACTGCTGTTGCTGTAACAATTAAAGAAGCAAGAGAATTATTGAAAATATAAGGCTCAGTTTTCTTCTATTTATATAACCTGGGCTGTCTCAAAAGTCCAATTACGGTCATTTGGAACGAAATGAGGGATCCAGAAATCTTTATATAGAAATATATTCTGAATTTCTTGCTTCACTTGAAATGACGAAAGTATGACTTATGAGACAACCCAGGTTTTTTTTAAGAGCGGAAGAAATATTTTCAAGTAATGAACAAATTTTTAAATTTTTATACGATTAGTAAATTGTTTAGTGTTCAATTTATCTTGTTTCTTATAAGTAAAACACAAAATTGAAATTTTATAGATAATAATGATTTTCGTATAAACTATTTGATTAAAGATGCACTTGATTTGAGCTTTCTTTGGTGTTAGATAAGGCAAATGAAATAAATAATTAAATAAATTAATATTTCCTTTGATAAATATGTTGATATTTTCTTTGGGGTGCAATTTTTTGCAAAAAGCTTTTATTTATTTTTGTAGTAATAATGATTAATATGCTAATCAAATATATGATAAGACAAGATAGTGAGATAGCAACTCCTAAATTAATCAATTTTGTTGTCGCAGGGAAAAATAATATTGGGATAAAATAAATTGCAAGGGACAGCAAAATGAAGAAATATAAATAATAAATCGGCACAAAAGTATTTTTCTCAATTATCCTTGATTTGTATTGATATACTATCGTTTCGATCATACACAGTAAAGCCCAACAAATTAACGATAATGCCCAATAACTTGTTGCTGCATCTTTAAAAGCTATGTAAATTATAATTATTGCGGGAATTATTTCGGAAATTCTTAGGAAAATAATTTTTTTCAATTGAAACCTTTTTAATTATTAATATATGTTATTTAGAAATAAACTTTTTTATAAAAGAACATATTTTATAAAAGCAAAAATAACAATTATTTTTATTCTTTTTACTCTTTGTAGGTTGCCAATGTGCCATGTAATTGACCGTTCTAATAAAATATATAAAAATAAGGGTAAGATGAATAGTGGAATTCAGTATTTGTAGAATTTTTAGAATCCGTTTATTAAATAATTTCTCTTTGTAATTAATAGAATCGAGTCGTATTCGTTTATTTTTTTTTGGAAAAATTGATATGAAAAAATCACTCTTTACAATTCTTATTTTTGTCCTTTTTTCTAATTTTCTTTGGTCAAAAATTATTATGCAGCCTTATCTACAGGCGGTGACTGATAGCTCGATTGCCATACTTGTTGAATCGGATTCGCCTGAACCCATCGAAGCAAAATATTCGATTGCTTCTTCATCAGCGACACAGCTGACTGCAAAGAGTCAAACATATAAAGTAACCGATAATTCCGCTAAAACATATATCCATCGAATATATTTAAAGAATCTTGCGTCATACAGCAATTATACCTACTCAGTTAGTGATAATACAACCAAATATCAAGGTAAATTCATAACTGCCCCAAGTGACGTTTCCAAAGATTTCACTTTTGCAATTATGGGGGACTGCCGTTCGCAAACAAAAATTCATTCGAAAATCGCAGAGGATATTGCTCAGAAGGAACCTAATTTTTCAATTTATCTTGGAGACTTATGTTTTTCGCCATCTTATTCTGCATGGAAAGATGAATTCTTTATTCCTTCCGAATTAAATTTAATTGCGAATGTGCCTTTTGCCAATGCCATCGGAAATCACGAAGATTCAAAGCCGAATACTTTTGCCTTCACTCAATCTCCCGATATTGCTAATTCAGAGGATTTGGGATATTTCGACTTTTATTATGGACCAATTCATTTCATTATCTTGAACACAGAAGTTAATATTTCAACCAATTCCAAGCAATATAAATTTATAAAAAATGCTTTGGAAAATAGCAAAGGCAAATTTAAAATTGTTGCGATGCATATTCCTCCTTATGTTGCAGGTGGGCACGGGGAAAATGAAAAGTTGATCACCATTTCTGAAAAACTTTTTGTTCCGAACAATGTTGATATTGTGCTTGCGGGAGATTCTCATTTTTATCAGCATAATTTAGTTAATGGTATCCATCATTTGATAATAGCGGGAGGTGGCGCACCTTTATATACTCCGAAATCTAAAGATTATACGCTCAACTCAGCGAAAGCATATTGTTATGGGATTGCCAAGTATTCCAATAATGCTTTAACTCTTGAAGTATATGATATTAATAATAATTTACTGGATACAATCCAAATAAAAAAATAACATTGCAACTCATTTACTAAAAATGTGTTAATTTTGTAATTACTATTAAATGAAAATCGGCGTGTGGCGCAGCCCGGGTAGCGCACTACTTTGGGGTAGTAGGGGTCGCTGGTTCAAATCCAGTCACGCCGACAATTTATTTATTTATTTTTTGTAATTTTGTAATTCTAATAATTTCAAGAACAGGATAACTATAATGATCACAAAGCAAAGAAAAGCAACTTTAGTCGGAAAATTTGGAAAGAACCCGACCGATAGCGGTAAACCTGAAGCACAAATAGCAATATTAAGTGAGCGAATTGCCGACCTTACCAAGCATCTTGAGACTCATCCAAAGGATTTCCATACACTCAGAGGAATGATTACTCTCGTTAATCGCCGTCGTAAATTGCTCAATTACCTTATGGATCGTGATATAAATGCGTATCGAACAATTATTAAAGAATTATCTTTAAGAAAATAATTATCTAAATCCTACTTTTTTAATTCTAAAAATTTAGGGTAATTGCTTCAAAAGAGTAAAATCATTTAAATTTAAATTAGACTAATCCTTCAGAAAGTTTATAACTTCTTGAAGGATTTTCTTTATTAATAAATTGGTGATTCTTCGATCCATTTAAATCGAGAGTAATAATCCATTTGAGGGAAAAACCAAAATACTTATTGGGCAACCATTTCCCTTTGAGTTACTCTTGAATGCACCTCAATTTCAGAATCTGCGGGAAGTTCAGTATAACTTATCACGTTCACCATTGGATATTGCGAGTGTATCATTCTGAAAAAATATGGTCTGACCTGTGCCGAACATATCACTACGGGCATATAACCCAAAATAGAAAGCTCATCAATCGCATTCGATAAACTTTTATGAATATTAGTTATCATTGCAGGTGGCAAACCCAATGTTGTTGTCAGAGCCATATTTGAATTGGATTGCAGTGCTTGCGTTATCATATCTTCAATTTCGGGATCCAACGCAATTACGTGAATTACACCATTATCATCTTGGTATAATTTCTTGATACTTTCAGACAAATTATGCCTGACGTATTCTGTCAAAACATCTGTATTTTTAGTGATTTTATAGTAATCAAGCAAGCTTTCGAGAATTAGAGGTAAATCCCTTATTGGAATACCTTCAATCAGTAAATTTTGCAATACTTTTTGAATAGTCGAAATAGGTAGATTCTCCTGCGATATTTCGTCGATTAATACTTTATTTGAGGATTCAAGATTATCAATCAATTTTTTCACATCTTGACGAGTTAACAATTTATCAGCATTTCGCTTCAATAATTCAGTAAGATGAGTATTCAATACCGTTGATGCTTCCACCACAGTAAAACCACGCATTTCTGCACTTTCGCGTTGTGAATATTGTATCCACGTTGCAGGCAATCCAAAAACGGGTTCGGTTACTTGCAAACCATCCAATTTTCCTTCTCCTGTTCCTGGATTCATCGCCAGCAAGCGATTTGGATATATTTTATTTCTTGCAATTTCTATATTGCGAATTTTTACGACATATTCCTCAGGGTCCAATTGTAGGTTGTCTCTTATGCGCACGGGTGGCAAAAGTAATCCCAACTCTTGTGCAAGTTGCTTGCGAATATTCGTGATACGCTTGAATAAGTCCCCACCTTGATTTTCATCAACAAGTTGGATTAAGTTATAACCAAGTTCCAATTCAACCGGTTCGACTTTCAATATTTCTTCTACAGGAGGTTCTGCGGGTTTTGTTTCTTCTATTTTTTGAATATCACTTCCTTGAATTTCTGCAACTTTTTCTTTCTTAATCGATTGAATTCTAATATATGCAATTCCACCAAATGTTATAGCAAGCAAGAAAAATGGGAAAAAAGGGAACCCCGGCAAAATTCCAATGAACAATAACATAGCAGCAACAATCATTAGTGGCTTAGGTTTTGCACCAAACTGCTTGCCCAGCTCCATATCCAACTGATTTGCCGACGCAGAACGAGTTACTACCAATCCCGCTGAAACTGATATTAATAGCGATGGAATTTGCGAAACAAGTCCATCACCTATTGTTAAAATTGTATATGTCGTAATGGATTGGGAGATATCCATTCCCAATTGCAACATTCCGATAGCAAATCCTGCTAAAATATTAATAACCGAAATAATTATTCCTGCAATAGCATCTCCACGAATAAATTTTGATGCACCATCCATTGACCCGAAAAAATCGGCTTCTCTGCTCAAATTCTCTCGTTTCTTTCTTGCTGTTTCTTCATCTATATATCCTGCATTTAATTCAGCATCAATGCTCATCTGCTTTCCAGGAAGTGCGTCCAGAGTAAATCTTGCTGTAACCTCTGCAATTCTCGATGAACCCTTGATAATTACAACAAAATTGATAACCACAAGAATAATAAAGATAATTACTCCAACGATATAATTCCCTTGAATCACAAAAGAACCGAAAGCTTGAATTATATGCCCTGCATAACCTTGACCAAGTATTAGCCGCGTTGATGCAACATTCAAACCCAAGCGAAAGAGAGTAGTAAGTAGCAAAATCGTCGGAAAACTTGAAAATTCCAAAGGTGAACGCAAATATAGAGATATTAGAATTATCAATACTGATATTGCAATATTGACTGTCAGCAGCATATCGAGCAAAAATGGTGGCAATGGAATTAACAGCAATCCCATTATTACAAGGACACCCCCCGCAAGAAGCAAATCGGGATTTTTTGTGAATAATCCCAAAATCCGATTTTGCATCAGTTTCTGATTGCTATTTGGTTCAAGTGCTAATTGTTTATTATTCGCCATTGTTATAATTATCTACAAATATTATCTCCACAAACTATTTTTCCTTCGGCATACAGCCCGTTAAATGCTATTATTCAAAGGAATTATAAAATTGGGAAATCACATCTAATATTTCATAGAAAAGAATGACAAAAAGATTGCCAAAAGTGGGGG
>DIEP01000094.1:0-2424 GCA_002418685.1 Ignavibacteria bacterium UBA5771 | reverse complement strand
ACGGTATGCTATGTCTCTACACCCTTAGATTTATCATTAATCTCGATAGCGATGAATGTGATTTGGTATAATTATAGATTTATATAAGATTGCATTTGGAAAATGATTGGGAATTGCCGCTTTATATTTTGCTTTTACCAAATACATCCACCAACTGCTTAAAGCTCGAGGGCTTATATTTGTCCCATTCTTCTTGCTTCACATAGAGCATTTTATATGAGATTCTTTTCTGTCTTTCGCTTGCGTCTTTGCACTGTAAGCGGCATCTATATGACTTTTCGTAAGTAATGTGGTGGTTGCAGTTGGTATAAAACTTGCGGAGAGGGCGAGATTCGAACTCGCGGTGAAGCTTTACACCCCACGACGGTTTAGCAAACCGTTGCCTTCAGCCACTCGGCCACCTCTCCTTCAAATAATGTGCTTAATTATTTACAAAATTAAATAATTTCTGATAAATAAAAACACTTTTCTTATAAATTCTTTGCGGTTATTGTTGTTGTTGCTTGTGCCGTTGGTGTCACAAGTATTTGCTGGATCTGGACATGTGCAGGTCGTGTCACAGCAAACAATGCAATATCTGCAATATCGCATCCCTGCAATGGTTTGAATCCTTGATAAACATTTTCCGCTTTATCTTCATCGCCGTGGAAACGCACGACAGAGAATTCCGTTTCCACCATTCCAGGATCGATATTGGTGACGCGAACTCCTGTTCCATTCAAATCTATAACCATAGATTTAGAAATCATCTCAACGAATGCCTTGGTGGAACAATATACGTTGCCATTTGGATAGGCTTCCAATCCTGCAATGCTACCGATATTGATTATATGTCCTCTTTTATTTTCTACCATCGAAGGAATAATCTGACGAGATATATAAAGCAATCCCTTAATATTTGTATCAATCATCTCATTCCAATCTTCAATTGAGCCATTGTAAAACTTTTCCATACCAAGCGCTTTCCCTGCATTATTAATCAAAATATCAATGTTTTGCCATTCTTCGGGCAACTTGGTAAGTGTACTCTTAACTTTATTGAAATCAGTCACGTCGCATTCATAGACAAGCACGGGAACTTTATATTCATTGCGAATTTTCCGAGAAATTTCTTCCAATTTTTCAAATCGTCGGGCAATCAAAATAAGTTTGCAACCCGCCTCAGCGAATTTATAAGCACATGCTTCACCAATTCCAGATGATGCACCTGTGATAAGTGCAATTTTACCTTCTACGTTCATTATTTCCTCTTAATTTTATATTTGTTAGTTTTTTTCAAAAGTTCTATTATACCATTTTCACCGATTGGATGACCCGCACCTACAACCACAAAATATGTCTTGGCAGTTTTCAAGTATTCTTCAATTTTTTGAGTCATTTTCACGTTTCGCTCATCAACCAATTGAATCATTAAGTCGCGAAGTTTCGGGAAATTATCATCAACGTCAATAAAGTATTTCATCAAAGACTTCTCATCGCCGCGTTCCCAAGCCTCAATCAGATTGTGAGTTTCAATGGCAGTATTGCTACTTGAACCCTCACGCTCCATCTCGATTATATCATCTGCATAATCACCCATTTTTATCAGATAATCAATTTGCTCTTTGGTAGTTTCTAATTCGAGGATTTCTTTCTTATCCCGATTTGCTTTATTCTGAAAATATACATCCACGCCATAGTCATTGCTTATGTCCGTTTCAGACCCCATATTCATTCCTTGATACATCACAATTGCATACCATGGCTTAAATCTATCATACATCATCGGTAAAATTCCCACTGAATCGAAGAAATGCTTCAAAAATTGATAATTCTCTTCTTTCAAAACAGATTGCAAAGTTGTCGGACCTGTGAATAACGCTTTTTGCATAAGATCTTCAATACCCGCATTTTCCAAATTTATCTCTCCCACAAGATAATCGGACTTGTTATAAGCATTTTCAATAACATCTGCCATTGGGTAGAAACTTTCCTTTCCAACATGTATTGAACCCAATAAATACACAGTTGCTGAATCGGAGCGAATCTCCCAAAAGAATTGAGTTCCCTTATCTTTCGCATTGCAGAATGAGCTTGCAATCATCAATGCAATCATTGGCAGCAAAACGATTTTGAAAGAGGATTTATTAATTAATTTCATTATGATTATATTTTCAGATTAAAAGTTATTTTACAAAATTAAGTCAATTAAGGTAAATATTAGTTCCAATCTTCATAATTTTGAGAATAGAAATAGTTAATATTAGTAATAATATGACTTGGATGGCGTAAATCAGTTTTGCGAGAGCTCAGATAATGCTACTATGTGGTAAATCATCATAGTTTTGGTAAATAAAGCTAATTCTATTATTTTTTTATTTAATCTCTTTAATTTATATTATGCTCGTTAATAATCTAAACTTGGTTATATCAGATATTTTGAAA
>DIEP01000093.1 GCA_002418685.1 Ignavibacteria bacterium UBA5771 | reverse complement strand
TTCCTAATTGTAAATCTCCCTCCACGCCATGGCAAGTCGGATTTTCTCTCGAAATATTTCCCTGCTTGGTATCTTGGGAATTTCCCTGACAAACGAGTGATATTATCATCTTATCAGGCAAGTCTTTCGGAAGGATGGAGTCGCAAAATTCGAGATATTCTCAAGGAGTTCGGTCCTCCCTTGTTCAATATAGAAATAAATCCCAACCATCACCGAGCAAATAGCTTTGAAATACTTGGTCATTCGGGTGGACTTTTTTCAGTTGGAACGGGTGGAGCAATCACAGGCAAAGGTGCGAACATAATGATTATTGACGATCCAATCAAAAATGATTCGGAGGCGAATTCGCTTACTTATCGCGATAAAGTGTTCGAATGGTTCAATTCCACTGCCTTTACACGGCTCGAACCCGATGGGGCAATGATACTTATAATGACAAGATGGAATGAGGATGATTTGACGGGACGCTTGTTGAATAATAATTTTGCAACATCGGGTTTCCAATGGCAGCATATTAATTTACCGGCGATTGCTACGGAAAATGACCAATTGGGTAGAGAGGTTGGGCAAGCTTTGTGGCAAGAGCGATTTGACATTGATAAACTTAATCAAATCAAGAATTCAATCGGCTCGTATTGGTTTTCATCGCTTTATCAGCAACAGCCGGTTCCTGCGGGCACAAGTATTTTCAAAAGGGTATGGTTCCAATATTTCGATGAGGATGACCGCAATTTTATTATAAATGAGAAGGATGGGAGGAGAAAAACGATCAGCAAAAGTTCATCCAAAATATTCTCGACTGTTGATTTGGCAAGTTCCATCAAGGAAACAGCAGATTATACCGTGATCTTGACATTTGCGCAAACAAATGATAATGATATTTTGATACTTGATATAATTCGTGAGAAATTTGAAGCTGCTGAGCATCTGAATTTAATCAAATATACTTATCAAAAGTTCAAACCAATATTGATTGGAATAGAGAGTGTGCAATATCAGAGTGCCCTTTTGCAAGCAGCGTTGAAGGAGGGATTGCCCATTAAATCTCTGAAAGCCGATAAGGACAAGATATCAAGAGCCTTGCCAATGGCATCATTACTCGAAGCAGGGAAGGTATATTTCAAGCGGAATGCTCATTATTTGGATGCATTTGAAAGTGAATTATTAAATTTTCCACGAGCAAATCACGATGACCAAGTCGACGCATTTGCATATATCCAGCAAATCATATCATTTTCAAGCGGATTACTGCCGTTATAGAAATGGGCGGGGAAGTAGAATAAGATATGTGAATAATCCATAGAATATAATTTCTAATTTTAAAAACAAAATTATAGGAATGATTTTTTTTTTAATTTAGTTTTTTTTCAAAATTGATTTTTCAGATGTTACAAATATTTCAGCATCAAAAAACTGGTGAAATCGTAATCGAAGAATTACCTACACCAAAATGCTTCCCTGGTGGGATATTAGTTGAAACTCAATGTTCATTGATTAGTGCTGGTACGGAAAAAACAAGTGTTGCCAGTGCAAAATTGTCTCTTTTAGAACGAGTAATTCATCAACCTGAACAAGTTAAGTTAGTACTTGATTTTATCAAGAAAGAAGGTGTATATTCAACAGCACAGAGAGTAATGAGGCAGTTAGATTCTTATAAAGGTTTTGGGTATTCAGCTGCAGGGATCGTAGTTGAATCGGATTGTGAGGAATTCTCAGTTGGAGATAGAGTAGCAATTGCAGGAGCAGGGTATGCAAATCATGCTGAAATTAATTCAGTTCCAAAGAATTTAGCAGTAAAAATACCTGAAACAGTTGGATTGGATGTTGCAGCTTTTACAACAGTTGCGACTATTGCGTTACAAGGCATACGCCAAGCCGCACCCGAGATAGGCGAAAATGTGGCGGTGATTGGGCTGGGATTAATCGGACAAATTACAGTACAATTATTACGAGCAGGTGGTCAATCTGTTGTAGGTTTTGATATTGATGAAAACACATTTGAATTAGCAAAACAGAATGGGTGCCAAGCGGTATTTCCTAGTAGCAAAGAATATATAAAGGATGCAATATACAAAACTCAGAATTTAGGATTTGATAAAGTTATAATCACAGCTTCAACATCGTCAGATGAGCCAATCGAACTTGCAATAGAACTTGCCAGAAAACGAGGTATAATCGTAGTTGTAGGTGCAGTACCAATGAACATACAACGAGGAAAATTCTATCAAAAAGAGTTGGAATTAAAAATTTCTACAAGTTATGGTCCAGGCAGATATGATCCATTTTATGAAGAAGTGGGGCGGGATTACCCGTATGCTTATGTGCGTTGGACAGAACAGAGAAATATGCAAGCAATAATTAATTTACTTGCATCCCAAAAAATTGATTTTTCTTCGTTGATTTCTCACAGATATGACATTCGAGAAGCTTCTACTGCATATTCATTGATTTCCGGAAAAAAGAAAGAGCCATACATTGGTATTATTCTTGAATATCCGAAGAGCGACATGAAATTTCTGAATAAAATTACCTTAAAAGAATTTCCAAAACATAGTGATAAAATAGGTATAGGATTTATTGGTGCAGGTAGTTTTAGCCAGAATTTTCTGCTTCCTGCTTTGAAACATAATGATGTTGAATTTATCGGTATTATGAATTCATCGCCACTTTCAACTCTAAATGTTTCCAAAATATTTGGATTTAAAAATGCATATTCATCGTCTTCGGAACTATTGAATAACCCAGATATCGATTTTATCTTTTGTGCAACACGTCATAATTCCCATTTTAAATTTGTCAAGGAAGCATTATTAAGCAATAAGCCCATTTTTGTCGAAAAGCCCTTGTGTGTTAATCAAAATGAACTTGATGAAATCGCGAAGATTTATCAAGAAACATCTGCCAGGATAATGGTCGGTTTTAATCGACAGTTTAGTAAACCATTTAAAGCAATCAAAGATTTCTTTAAATATCGCAAAGAACCAATGAATATTATATACCGTGTAAATGCTGGATATATTCCGAAATCACATTGGGTCCAGTATCCTGAAAATGGTGGAAGAATAATTGGAGAAGTATGCCATTTTATTAATACAATGATTTTTTTAACTAATTCATTGCCCCAATCAGTATTCGCTCAATCAGTTTCAAGCTCTAACCCGGAATTAGCAACTGCTGATAATATTACTGTTAATTTAAAATTTCGTGATGGATCCGTCGGGTCACTTATTTATAGTTCTGCTGGAGATCCATCAATTCCAAAGGAATATTGCGAAGTTTTTTGTGAAAATAAAACTTCAATTATGGAAAACTTTACACGTTTAACACTGGCACGCGCTGGCAAATCGAAGACTCTAAAGTTCGATGGCGAGAAAGGTATCAAAAACGAGATATTTGAGACTCTAAATGCATATAAGAATGGGTCGCAAATGCCAATTAGTTTTGAGGAAATCTACTATACGACCAAAACTACATTTCAAATCATTGAATCCTTGAAAACTAATAAAATATTGGATATATAAACATTGTTAAATAAATTTAATATAAACTCCGCGTTATCAAAAATGTTTTAGTTGTATTTCTACGTATATAGATGTTCCCGATATATAGCAATTATTATGGAGAAATACTAACTCACACAACTATACATAGAGACATAAGAGGCACAGAGGGCATATTTCAACAGCAATTTCTGGAGATGTGTATTTGCACATTGATGCGTGTTCTTATGTTATTTTTTTAACAATAATCCTTAAATTCTAATGCAAAATATTATTATTTAGTTAAAACTAATTATTTTTATTTTCGTCTAAAAAATTTGTTTATAACTATTTTCTATCATATTTTCAATTAAGGAGTTTTTATGGGTATTTTTGTTGGAGAATCTGCTCCAAAATTCAAGGCTGCTGCGGTTGTTGGTGGCAATGCTGCAAATCTTAATCCTGACAATGCATTTAAAGAAATTTCACTCGATGATTACAAAGGGAAGTGGCTTGTATTTTTCTTCTATCCCGCTGATTTTACATTCGTTTGTCCAACTGAAATAGAAGAATTCGGAAAGCATTATGATGAGTTCAAGAAAATCAATACTGAAGTGCTGACTTGCTCTGTGGATAGCCAATTTTCCCATTTAGCATGGCGCCAAAATCTTCCATCATTGACTAATCTTCCTTTTCCAATGCTTGCTGATTCAACACATCAAATTGCAAAAGACTATAATGTTTATCGCGAGAGTGCGGGACATGCAGTTCGTGGACTTTTCATTATCGATCCTGATGGTGCTTTGCGTTATTATGTAGTTCATCCCGAGGAAGCAGGTCGCAGTTCTGCCGAAACAATGCGTGTGCTTCAAGCATTGCAAACAGGCAAAATGACCCCATGCAATTGGGAACCCGGCAAACCAACCCTATAAAATTTACAATTTTACTTTTTTAATAATCTTGTTGTGTTATCACAAAAGATGAATATTTAAGCCTTCCGAAGGTTTTAAACCACCGGAAGGTTTTTTTTATGACAATTCGTGATGTCATTAATTATTTTGCACAGATAGGATAAGAACACCCCTTTATCCCCTCTTCATACAATGGGGAAACTTTCTATCTCCCCCTCTTCGTAAGAGGAGAAACTTTTCTATCTCCCCCTCTTCGTAAGAGGAGAAACTTTTCTATTCCCCCTCTTCGTAAGTGGGGAAACTTTCTATATCCCCCTCTTCGTAAGAGGGGGTCGGGGGGTGTTCTCTTGCCAGATTATTTTGCACAGCTGGATACGAACACCCCTTTATCCCCT
>DIEP01000053.1 GCA_002418685.1 Ignavibacteria bacterium UBA5771 | reverse complement strand
CTTCACAAAACCAATACATACAGGAAAAGAAACCTTTACTCACTGTGTCGATGATAGTAAAAAATGAAGAAGGATTTATTGAAGGTTGTCTGCAAAGCATTAGCGGAGTTGCCGATGAAATTGTAATAGTTGATACAGGCTCAACTGATAAAACAATCGAGATTGCTCGAAAATATACTGACAAGATATTTGAAATTGAATGGAAAGATGATTTTGCTTATGCTCGAAATGAATCGCTGCGACATTCGACAGGTGAATGGATACTATATCTCGATGCTGATGAAAGATTAGCCATTTCAAACAAAAGTGCATTTATCAATTTTCTCAAAAATTTACCTGATGATATTGGCGGAATATATTGTTTGATTGAGAGCAACCATCGAAATTTTGATGGCGACTCGGAAATTCATCGCGGCGGTTATCCACGACTCTTTCGCAATATGGGATATCCAAATATCTATTTCAGAGGCAGAGTTCATGAACAAATTTCCCCTTCAATACTTGATCAAGGGAAAAGTTTTATTAATTCAGATATTGTGATTGAACATCTTGGGTATAACCAAAGTAGAGAGGTTATGGAGACAAAAATAAAACGCAATTATAAATTGCTTCTCCAACACGTTAATGAAGAACCAACAAATGGATATGCTTGGTATCAACTTGGGCAAACTCTTGCTCAAATGCGATTAGTCAAGGAAGCAGAGGACGCCGTCCGAATGGCAATCCAATGCGGGAATTTATCCAAATCAGTGCTAGCAAGTGCTACTTCAACTCTTGCTCAAATAATGGGAAATAAGAAGAATTTTAACGAAGCACTCTATTGGTCGGAAGAATCTCTTAAAAATGCACCTGATCAAATCTTTGCTTTGCACTTGAAAGCTTTCGCTCTCCTCTATCTCAATAGATTTGATGAATCTTTGGAAGCTTTTCAAGAAACACTATTCAGAATGAAACATAAACACGGAATTCCACAAACGGGCTTTGATATTGAAATTCCTGAGGAAATTATTTTAAAAGGATTAAATAAAGCACAATCAAGAGATTCAAGCTTTCAGTAATTTGGAACAAAAATATTTAAAAATAAATTGAGAGGGTTTAAATGCAAGATACTTATAATACAGAACTTGAAAAAAGCAAACGGGACAATATTTCTGAGAAGTCGTTATTTTCAAAAATAAGAAGAGTGCTGTTTTCGGCAGGAAAAGGACTGATTGAAAAGGTGCTATTGCTTTATTATGTTTTCAAGGATTCAGACACTCCGCAAAATGTTAAATTGGCAATTGTCGGCGGTCTTTCCTATTTTATATTACCATTCGATGCAATTCCTGATTTCTTTACAGGTCTTGGTTTATCTGATGATTTAAGCATTATAATGGCGGTGTTTGTTTTGGCAACAAAAAATATCAAACCAGAACATAGAAAATTAGCAAAGGAAAAATTGAATGAATTATTTGGCAATTAAAAGAATTTGTTTTGGGTGCAAGTTCTAAACTTGCCCTGCTGCGCCACTATTCCACACTATTAAGACGCGGGAGGGTCTGTCAAAAGTCCAAACCTATCATTACGAACTACGTGAAGCAATCCCATTCAGCCTTATGAGATTGCTTCGCATGAATAATTGCTCGCAATGACCGCTAAAATTAATTAAAGGGAGCTAATTTAGGATAATCTTGACCGATGATAATCGTAGTTCGCACGAATAATGATGAATCAATTTGCGTTATTACAAGCGAATCAGCTACACCAAGCAATTTTGCAACTTTCAGAGCGGAAAGACTATCCCCTAAGCGGTCAATTACGATAGTGCGAGTTAATGGCTGAGAGTAGTTGCCAATTTCCACAACATCAAAATTTCGCATTTGCATATATGTTCGAACTTTATTTGCTAAGCCCGTCATAACTGTGGAATTCAATATACTAACTTGGATTACTTCTTGATTGTTGATTTTCTCAACTTCATTGCTCAATTGCGAATTGACATGTGGCGAATTCAAAATACCATCAGCAAAAGCAACAAGCATTGTTCCAACAACTAATATTAGAAGAACAATAGTAGCATTTAAAGCTATTTTAATTATCTTTCTACTATGTTTTAAATAATAATCTTTAATTTTTGCAAAATTATTAGACACTTTTTCCCCCACCGAATTTTTAATTCAAAACAATATTAACAAAGCAAATATTATACCAATAAGAACAATTGAAATTACAAAAGAATAATACATCAAAATCACAAAAATAATTAAGTTTGTAATAATATAAAAACGAGGTTTGCAAATTGAAAAAATGTATTTTATTAGCATCATTCGGATTGTTCTTCTTTATCGTTTTTTCTGCATTTGGGCAGACAGAAACCAAGTTAATGAGCTTTCCGAACTCATCAAAAACAGAGATCACCTTTACTTATGCAGGTGATATATACGTCGTTCCAATACAAGGTGGACTTGCTCGAAGACTTACTACATCACCTGGAATGGAGCTTTTCCCAAGGTTTTCTCCTGATAGCAAAACAATTGCTTTCTCAGGGAATTATGATGGGAATTCTGATGTTTATATAATCCCAAACATTGGTGGTGAACCAAAGCGATTAACTTATGCCGTTGACATCCCTAATCTTCCCGAGAGAATGGGTCCTGATAAAATTATTATGCAATGGACAGCAGATGGCAAAAGAATTCTATATAGAGGTAGGCAAGACAGTTGGAATTCACTTGTTGGAAATCTTTATTATGTAGATACAATTGGTAGATTGCCACAGATTGTTGAACTTCCACGAGCAGGTTTTTCATCAATATCCCCCGATGGAAAGAAGCTCGCATTCAATAGAATTTTCCGAGAATTCCGAATGTGGAAACGATATAATGGTGGTCAAGCAGACGATATTTGGATTTATGATTTTGCAACAAAGCAGACTACCCGAATAACTGATAATCCTGCCCAGGATATAATTCCAATGTGGACAGGTAACAAAATTTTCTTTATATCAGATAGAGACCGCACAATGAATGTGTTTGTGTATGATTTAAATACCAAGCAAACTCATAAAGTTACCAATTTCACAGAATACGACGTTAAATTCCCCTCTCTTGGTTATGATAATATAACTTTTACGAATGGTGGAGAAATATTTTTACTGAATACAAATACAGAAAAATATGAGAAAATACCTGTTCAAATTGCAGAAGATTTTCCATTAGTTCGCTCTGAAATTGTGAATGTGAAGGATAACATTGAAGGTTATGAAATTTCGCCTGATGGTAAATTTGGCTTATTTTCAGCAAGAGGCAATATTTTCGTTGTTCCAAGCGAAAAAGGAAATATCATAAATTTGACAAAATCAAATGGTGTGCATAACAGAAATGCCACTTGGTCTCCCGATGGTAAATGGATAGCATTTATTTCAGACAAATCAGGTGAGGATGAAATATATCTTATCAAACCTGATGGGACGGGCTTAACGCAATTGACAAATGATGCGAAATCATACCGCTGGGAATTGCTTTGGTCCCCGGATAGCAAAATGATTCTGAATTCCGATAAACTTATGAATTTGTATTTAATCGACATTGCAACAAAGCAAACTAAGATAATTGCAACTTCCAAATCTTGGGAAATTCGCGATTTTTCATTTTCGCCCGATTGTCAATGGATTACTTATACTGATAATGCAGAAAACCGCTTCCCTGTAATTTATTTATATTCAATGAGGGATAATAAATCATATCAAATTACAAGTGAATTTTTTCAGAATGGACAACCCATTTGGGATACAAAAGGCAACTACTTATATTTTGTATCTGATAGAAATTTTGATGGTAAGGTTGGAAACTTTGAATATAATTACTTATTTAACGATATGCAAACAATTTTTGGTATTGCACTTAGAAAAGATGTGATGAACCCATTTGCAAAATATGATGGTGAATCTCCTGTAAAAATAGATTCCACTAATCCTGACAATAAGAAGACAAAATCAAAAACTGATAAAGCAAGCGAAGATAATCTGTTAAAAATCGATCTCGATAATATTCAAGATAGAATTTTTGAATTTCCAATCGATAACGGAAATTATTATAATCTATTCGCATCTGAAAATAAAATTTATTACACACGCTATAAGGATGGTATGCCGCCAACTCTATATTCGTTTGATTTAACAGAGAAAAAGGAGAATGAACTTGGAAAATATGGAAGCTATAGAATTTCTAATGACGGTAAATATATATTAATAAATCAAAAAGGAGATTATTATATAACCAAACTTGATTCCAAGATTGATTTAAAAGATGGGAAGATTCATTTAGACAAAATGGAAATTCTCTTGGATAGACGCGCAGAGTGGAAACAAGTATTTAATGAAGCATGGCGACAAATGAAATACTTCTTCTATAACCCAAATATGAATGGATTAGACTGGAATGCAATGCGGGAAAGATATGGGAAATTGGTCCCCTTTGTTAATCATAGATATGACCTTACACTACTAATTGGCGAAATGATTTCCGAATTAGATGCAGGACATTGTTACGTTGGTGGCGGTGATATGCCGAAAATCGAACCTAAAAAGATTGGCTTGCTGGGTGCTCGTTATGAACTTGATGAGTCAACAGGATTCTATAAAATCACAAAAATTTTTGAAGGAAGAAATTGGGATAAGGAAACTCGTTCTCCGCTAACCGAGCCAGGCTTAAACGTTAAAGTCGGCGATTATATTTTAGCAATCGATGATGAGCCAACTACTGCTGTCAATCAACCCAATAAACTACTAGTAAATAAATCTGATCAGTTTGTTAAATTATTAGTAAACTCTAAACCATCAAAGGATGGGGCAAGAGATATTTATGTAAAACCAATTGCATCAGAAGATAAACTGGTCTATTTGAACTGGGTCGAAGATAATCGCCGTAAGGTCGAGAAAGCAACAAATGGCAGGATTGGTTATATTCACGTTCCTGATATGGGATTTGATAACGGATTGCTGGAATTTGTTAAATACTTCTATCCACAATTGCAAAAAGAAGGTTTGATAATTGATGATAGGTATAATGGCGGTGGAAATGTTTCATCGCTCATTATTGAACGACTCCGTCGTGAAATTGGATTTTCTGAGCAAGCTCGAAATCAACAAATTGTTTCAACTACTCCAGATGCTGTTATGCCGGGTCCATTAGTATGTCTTGTAAATCAGCTCTCAATGTCTGACGGTGATTTATTTCCCTATCAGTTCAAACGATATAAACTTGGCAAAGTTATAGGAATGCGAACTTGGGGTGGAATTATTGGTATCCGCGGACCTCTACCATTTACTGATGGGAGCTATTTAATGAGACCTGAATTCTGGAACTTTAGTGCTGATGGAAAGATGGTTGTTGAAGATGAAGGTGTGAGTCCCGATATTGAAATTGAGAACGATCCAGCGCTGGAATGGAGCGGCACCGATGAACAACTCAATAAAGCAATCGAAGTCATTTTTGAAGAAATGAAGACAAATCCGAAGCAACAAGCGCCAAAGACGCATCCAACTTATCCAATTAAGTAATTAACTTTTTGACTAATAATTAAGAGGCTTTTCATAAGTCACATTTCGGTTATTCTGAGCAAAGTGAAGAATCCAGAGATCATTCATATAAGATTTTCTGGATTCCTCACTATGTTCGGAATGATGAATTTGGGATTTTTGAGACAGCCTTTTTTTTGCGCTTTCTAAAAATAATTTCCCCGCAATTCTTACTTAATTTTGCGTAATTTATTGATAAATGGCTTTTCGCTATCGTATACTTTTTTCACACCATCACCAAGTGCAAGTTCAATGTCGCTAATATTACGAACTAATCGCGAAAATCCTTCCACTTCAACAGATGCAGATTGGTCAGTCCCCCACATTGCTCTGTCCAGTGTAATATGGCGTTCAATGAAATTCGCTCCCAAAGCAACAGCCGTCCATGTAGGTACCAACCCTGTTTCATGCCCTGAATATCCTATTGGAATATCCGGATACTTATTTCTAAGTGTTGGTATTACTTTCAAATTTAATTCATTAGTCTTACAAGGATAAGTGGAAGTCGAATGTGCAATTAGCAAATTACCATAATTTAATTCACTTACAGTTTTTTCAATTTGTTCCATTTCGCTCATTCCCGTTGAAATTATTAATGGGTGATTGTTATTTTGCATTCTTTTCAGCAATTCGATATCGGTCAACATTGCGGAGGGAGCTTTGTGAAATGGAATATCATAACGTTCTAAAAAATCAACTGAAGGAATATCCCAAGCTGACGCTGTCCACATTATTCCAAGTTTATTGCAAAATGCATCAATTTCATCATATTCTTTTTCGCCAAATTCAATTTTATGCCGATACTCAATATAAGGAATGCGTCCCCAAGGAGTATCCCGTTCAAGATCCCATTGGTCTTTCGGAACGCACAGTTCAGGAGTGCGTTTTTGAAATTTTACGACATCAACACCAGCCTCAAAAGCTCCTTGAATAAGTTTTTTTGCTAACTCCAAAGAACCATTATGATTAATCCCAATTTCTGCAATTATTAATGTTGGATTACCATCGCCAACATATCGATTCTTAATTTTTCTTAATCTTTCCATATTTTTTAATTATTTAATTTACCAAATTGTCCAACCACCATCAACTACAAGATTAGATCCTGTAACATACAAAGAAGCATCGCTCGCGAGATAGATAATCGCTCCCCAATAATCGTTTGCTTGTGCCATTCGTTTAAGAGGAGTTCTTTCAGAATATTTTTTTATAAAAGTATCGTCTTGATTATTTTCAACTCCTCCTGGAGTCAATGAATTTACCCTTATCCCCTGATTCCCCCAATATGCAGCCAAAAATCGAGTAAAAGAAATTATCGCTCCCTTTGAAGTTGGATAAACCGGAGATTTATAAAATTGCTGTTTACCTTCGGAATCCTTATAAAGACTTTGGTCAGGAGCAACAATTCCATAAGTCGACGCGATATTGATTATACTTCCCGAATTATGCTTCAACATTTCTTGCCCAAATATCTGAGAAGTAAGGAAAACACCTGTGACATTAATATCCATAACTTTCCTGAAAAGTTCAATCGGATAATTTTCAAATTTTGATGATTCAAACATAGAAATTGGACTTTCAACCATATCATTGATAGCTGCATTATTTACAAGAATGTCGATTTTTCCAAATTCTTCAATAATTTTTTCTTTTGCATTATTTAAGTTTTCAGGATGTGTAATGTCTGCTGCAAGACCCATAGATTGAGTCGGAAGCGTTTTTGCAAATTTTGCACATAATTCTTGGTTCAAATCCAATACCACAACATTTGCACCTGTACTTGCCAATGCTTTGCAATGTTCTTTACCAAGTAAACCTGTCCCACCTGTAACGATGGCTACTTTACCTTTTAAGCTAAATAAATCGGAATTCATTTTCTTTTCTTGGGTCTTGTGTTAAAATTATGTATTCTGCGGATGCTTGGTTCAATAGTTGCTCCACGCAAATACCCTTTTACATTATTTTCATCAACTGATTTTTTCAAAATTGGCAATGTATCCTCATATGCAGAAAGTATATACTGGATATCCTCATCAGAATGAGAATATGACATTGTATTATATCCTCCCCAAAGCACACCTCTTTTGATCATTTCTTGTTGAACGAGTGTTTTCAATTCCAAAGATGTCCCTCCAATGGGATCGAATTCAATCGCTGAACGATAGCCATAACCTTCGGCTCGCGTATATTCCATTCCAAGAGAGCGAGCTATTGCATTATAACCATCACGAAGAATTGCTCCTTTTTCATTCAAATAAGCAGGGACATTTTTATCTCGCAATTCTTCAAGAGTTGCTTTAGTAGCTGCCAAAGATAGAGTTTCACCTCCAAAAGTACCATAGAAGAACACGTCATCTTCAAGCAATTTCATAATTTCCCAACGTCCCGTAAGAATAGAAATAGGCATACCATTTGCACATGCTTTCGAGAAAGTTGCCAAATCCGCTTTGATATTGAAATATTCTTGCGCACCTCCAAGAGAAATTCTAAATCCAGTCCACATTTCATCAAAAATTAACAACGATCCATTTTCCGTACAAATTTGCCTGACTTGCTGTAGAAAATTATCTTCAGGTAATTGAAAAGTTACAGGTTCCATAATGACTGCTGCAACATTTTCATCGATTGCATCTTTCAAAGACTGAATATCATTGTAATTAAATGTATAAGTCAGGTCCTGCACAGCTTCGGGAACGCCTTTATTCCATTCTGTAACCCCAATATACCAATCTTGTGATCCATGATAACCACATAAAATGATTTGATCTCTGCCTGTATAAGCACGAGCAAGCCGAACTGCAGCTGCAGTCACATCATTACCAATTTTGCTAAATCGCACTGCTTCTGCATTTGGAATAATATCTCTTAACATCTCGGAAACTTCAATTTCCAAAGGATGAGGTAAAGAAAACGTAATTCCTTGATTTAACTGATTTTTAATCGCTTCATCAACTTTTGGATACGAATATCCAAGTGAAATAGGTCCAACTCCCATAATCAAATCAATATATTCATTCCCATCGACATCCCAAACATGAGAACCACTGCCTGATTGCAAATAAATTGGTGATGCCCCAAATACAAATTGAGATGGACTTTTAGCAAGTGTTTGACTATGCTTAGGAATCAATCGATTAGATCGATTATATAACTCAATTGATTTGGAAATATCGGGATAATCATTTTTTAAAGATATTTTATTAGCCATTAATTTATATTTATTTATTTAAGAGTATTAATAATTTTATTTACTATATGATCCTCACTAAGTCCCGCAGTTTCTATTATTTCACTTAAATCAGCTGATGTTTTGAACCATTCATTAAGTCCAAAAGGTAAAACATTACAATTTATATGATTATGCACAAGAATATTTGAAATTAGTGAATATAATCCCGTTTGAATAAAATGATCTTCAATAGTTACAAGTAATTTTGAATTTTGAGCTAATTTAATAATCTCTTGCTCATCAATTGGTTTGAGAGTGCGAAGATTTACAAGACCTGCATCATAACCCATCTCATTTAACTTATTCATCGCAAGATATGATTGCTTGAAAAGAGTTCCATAAGTCAAAATATTTATATCCTTTCCTTTTCTTATTACCTCGGAAGATCCAATTTCAAAATTTTGAGAATGCTCAACAATTGCAGGTAATTCATTGAATCTTACATAAAATGGTTTATTGGATTTCACAATTTCTGCAATCCCAATATTTAAATCTTCAATATCTGCTGGAGCAAAAACATTCATATTTGGAATGCCACACATCAATCCCACATCCTCAATAGCTTGATGGGTCGGACCATTTCCCGTTGATAAAAATCCCGTAAATGTCCCTACAAGTATTACGGGCAAATTGCCATATCCAATATCAGTCCGTATAAACTCAAACGCACGATAAAGCAGAAAAGGTGCAAGAGCATGAATAATTGGTCTTCGCCCACGAAGAGCAAGACCAGCAGCAGTTCCAACAAGGCTCATTTCTGCAATTCCAACGTCTAAAAAATTTTGAGGAACACTTTTAGAAAGATTGCGTATTGCTGATAGATTTTCTGCGGTCATTACAAGAATATTGCTATTTTCATTGATTAACTGTTCTAATATTTCTTCATATTTCATTTTATTATTCCTTGTTTGATTCTAATTCAATTAATGCGTTTTCGTATTCATCTTGATTGAGGTTAACAAACCATTTGCTTGCCTGCTGTTCAATCGATGGTATTCCTTTTCCTCGAATAGTATCCGCAATAATAACACTTGGTTTTCCTTGCTCAAATGGCAACGTAGAAAATGCTGAATGGATCTCTTCAAAGTTATGCCCATCAATGCGTTTCACAGCCCAACCAAACGCTTTGAATTTGTCTTCGATAGGTTCAATCGGAATCAAGTCTTCAGTTGTGATATTAGCTTGAAAACGATTTCTATCTACTATTACAGTCAAATTATCAAGCTTATATGCATTTGCAGTAAGTATTGCTTCCCAATTTGAACCTTCATTTAATTCACCATCGCCCATTAAAATATAGACCTTATTTGAAGCTGCTTTGAGTTTTATGTCGATTGCTACTCCATTTGCAACTGCAAGATTATGACCGAGAGAACCTGCGTGAAATTCAACTCCATCAATATGGCGATTTGGATGCCAATATAAATAATCACTGGTTTTAAGATAATTATCCAGACGCTTCTCATCAAACCACCCTAATTCAATAAAAGTACCATAAAGCACAGGAACGGCATGTCCTTTCGAAAGGAAGAAGTAATCTCGATCAGGGCTTTTCAAATTATTTAAATTGATATTTAATACGTTTGTGTAAAGATAAGATACTAAATCAGTAGCAGAAAATGCTGATCCAATGTATGACCCTCCTTTTGTACTCATCTTCAAAATATTTTTCCGCACTCTGAATGAGAAATCTTTGAGTTCTTGAATGTTTAATTCTTTCATAATTTATAATTTTATATTAACTTGGTTTCTGTTTGCGCAACTGTTTTCAATTGATTCAAATAATTGCGGTACCAATTAACTCCATTATATTTGGAATTAATTTCTTTAATTTCTGGTTTTTTATTTAATAAATCGAGTATATCATATAATGAAAATTTAGGATTTAGTGGGTAAAGTTCATCATAGACAACTTTTATAAATTGATAATCCTCTATATAATCAATAGTAAATCGATAGTCCATTGAATAATTCAATCCTGATTCCAATTCCACATTTCCAATTCTAAATCTACTTGGATTATCCCAAATGAATGGTGTCGTATGTTCCCGCTCATAATCTTTCTTTGCTTCCTTCCACGCAACTTCGAGAGCAGACATACTCATTATCTCAACATCGTTACCATCAGGATAAGTTGCTGGGTGCAAGTTGCTCACAAAATCATATTTATCTTGATTATCCAAAAAATAATTAACAACTCTATCAATAATATTAGGATCAATTAAGGGGCAATCTGACGGAATTTTCACTAAATTATCAGCCTTGTATTTTAGTCCCGCTTGATAATGTCTGTCGAGAAGGTCGCTCTCACTTCCACGGAATACTTCGTATCCTTCATTAACGCATATTTCTTCAATAATATCATCGCTTGTGTTATTAGTGGTTGCAACTATTAATTGATCAAAAGATTTTGCTTGGGATATTCTCTCTAATTGTCTCAATAGTAATGGCTTTCCAAGTATATTTTGTAATATCTTTCGAGGAAATCTGGTAGAACCAACACGAGCTTGGACAATAATTGCTACTGACATATTTATGCTAATTTTTCTATGATTCGACGGATATAATAATTTTCTTGAATTTGTTTGACTAATTTATTTTTATTGGGTATTGAATAATGTTTTTCATATCTGATTAAATCGCGAGCTACATTTGCAATATTTATTTTTGATGTTCCATTATTTTGCAAAGGAGCTAATCTTTTAAGAGATTCTAAATCAAAATATGAATATACTTCCTTTTCAAGAGCTATACCTGTATAAACAACTGTTGATTGTTGAGTTATTAACGTATCACAATTAGCAATCATTTCATGGATATTACCATCGGGAAAAACAAGTGTTCCTTTCGGAGCGATTTTCATAATTTCTTTTTCGGCACGTTTGAATCTCTCATTCGGATGAAGTTTGAAAATCATTTGCCGTCCATTTGCTATTTCTACTGCCTGGCGAATAAATTTTTTGCGATTTTCAAATTTAAATGTTTCTCGTAAATCAGAAGTAGCAACAAGCACAAAATTTTTATAAGGAAAATTATTGTTTGCATATTGGATCGCATTATCATAATTTGGAATACCCGTCACTTTAATTTTACGAGGTTCAATCCCATTTTTAATAAAAAAATCTTTATAACCTTCTGACGCAACACAAAAGATATCATAAGCATCAGATTGGCCATTGGTTGAAGTTCCCGCAATCCAACGCGGGAATTTGAAATATTTTACAAGATTATTGAGAATGCCCGGTGGATCAGTCATCCCTTCCTGAACAAGTATTAATCTTTTATTCCGAATATTTTTTGGGACAATTAAATCAGAGCAGGTAAATACCAAATCGTAATCGTTCAAGCTTCCCTCATAATCAATCTTGAGATTATGTTGTTTCAGATAATTTTCCGCATTCTTTCGAAATTGACCACCAAGAATTGTGAAGTCTAATACTCGATTTTTTTGTAATAAATTTATAAAACCATCAGCGTAGAAAGGAGTAAAATAATTATCAAAATCAGGCAATTCTTGAGAAATAGAGTGCATCATTGTTGTCTGGTTATGTGATCCACAGATATACAGAACTTTTTTCATCATACTGATTATTTTTTATTTTGACTAAATTCACTATTTGTTTCAGCGAATAAATTCAAATTAAATTTATTTTGCTAATTTACAATGAAAAAATAATTAACAAATATTCAAAGTTTTTTTAATAATTTTAAGTATTTTAGAAAAGTCAATTTAATGAAGGAATTTTTGAACATTTTAAAAAATATAATCTCCACGATTGATTGGATTTACGCATCAATTATCATTCTATCTTTATTTGGAGGCTTACTGTTACAAAGCAGTTCGGTGAAATTGATCTTGATCTCAATTGCAATTTTATTTCTGATAGCACTCATTTCTTCTCTTGCTCAAAAGTTTTCTGACTACTATTCTAATTTCCAAAAATCATCTTTTAGCAAGAATTATAATTACGAAATCACCACTCAGAACAGCAATACTGCAACTCGTAAGACAATTGAAAATTTCGACAATAAAGATGATTATAAAATTAACACAAAAAATGAAAGTGATGAGAACTCCGAAGAATCAATCGCAGCCGAGCAATCCAACGAAAAATCGAAATTTTATTATTTTGATGAATTGTCTTCTGTTCGCATAATTAGGAAAATTGATGAATTTGAATATATAAATAAAGAAGGACAAAATATGGAAAACAATCCAATAAATATTGAGGATAGTTCAAACTCCCATGAGGAAATTCCATCGGATAATTTAGAACAAACATCGCACCCAAAAGACAATGCTCCAAACATTGAACCAGAAATAAATGATAATACCGATTTTACAACAAGCGATGAAACTCAAGACTCATCGGAATTAAGCAATCAAATCAATTTGAATTTTGAGAAAGTTGCAATGAATTTCCCAATAAATACATTTTTTGAAAACCATCCCCTTTTTGGAAATGAGCCGAAGCAAGAACTTGAGTATTTCCTTAATCGGATTTTGATGATTATAAAGGCGAGCATTTCTGCAAATACAATTGGCTTGTTTTTCTTAAATCCAAATGAGAAAAAGCTAAATCTATTTTCATTTATTACTGAAAATAATGATTTATTATCTCCTAAAAGAGATTTTTCCATTGATAATGATATTCTTAGCGAAATTCTTACAAATGCAAAACCCGAAATTCTTTCAGAAATCAATTATTCGGCAATTCTTGATATATTGCCTTATTATGTTGAACCTGTTGAAATTCGAAGCTTTGCGGGAGTACCCATTTTTCTTAACGAGAAAGTTGTCGGCATATTAACTCTTGATTCAATCGAAGCCAATTCTTTTGATTCAAATGTAATCGGATATATTGGTAATTTTACAAAGCTCATTTCATCAATTTTAACAAGTTTGAACGAAAAATTTGAGCTCATTGTTTCCGCAAAAACTCTCGACGCAGTCAATTCTATGCAAATGTCAATCAAAAAAGAAAACATCTCATTTGAAAATATTTTAAAAAATATTTTTGAAGCTATATCCAAGATATTAAAATTTGAGAATATTGGTTTTTGCAATTTTTCTTCACAATCCAATGCTTGGACAATTCAAGCTGTGCAGGGAAAAGAGGAATTTGTGAAATCTCTGCATAATGCTGCAATTGATACACAAAACGGGCTAATCAAGAAAACACTTTTCGATAATGAAACTTTGTTTTTATCACCTATCAACAATCATAAAAACATTATAAATAATAAGATAGAATTTGACTCGAATGGATATTTTCTTGCTGTTCCATTAAAATCGATCAGTTCAAGCTATGGTGCAATTTTTGTCTATGGCGAAAATCATGATGCAATAACAAACTATGATGTTCAAATTTTAAATACTTTAGCAAATAATGCGGCAGCCACTATTGAACAATTTCTTTACATCAAAGTATTCAGCAATTATGCACAAATCGACCCCCGATATGGAATTCTTAATACTTCTGCTTTATTCAACCGTTTGAATGAAGAAATTGCCCGTGCAAAGGATTTTAATTACCCAATATCATTTGCAACTATTATGATTGATGAACTTGAAACACTGAAATCAAAGGGTTTTGATATCGAGGCTTTGTATAATATATTAATTACAAATTTAAATGCTAATATTCGTCCTTATAATTTGTTAGGTGAAGTAGATGAAAGAATTATTGCAGTCGTTCTGAATTATATTGATTTAAAGGAACTGAGAATTTGGTGCGAGAAAGTCCGCTCTGAAATTGCTCAAGTTCCAATAGATATTAATGGTAAAAAGATTATTATGACATTAAGTATTGGTGCTGCGACATTAGAGGAAGATGATGATATTGATAAGCTTACAGCAAAGTCCTTAAAAATGCTGCAAGCATCACTTAATAAGTCCAACACTGTAAGTATATATTAATATGGATATTGAAACAACAACAGATTATCTTATAGATCTATTAAGAAATATAAATAAACCTCTTAATTTAATTGAAATAGCAAATTATTTAAATATAAAGGAATCAACTCCCGAATCAAAAATATTGCGGCAAACCATAGATCAATTAATCCGTAATAATGTGCTCGTGCGGACAAAAAATAAAAAATATCAACTAAAAAATAATTGGGATAAATCAAATCATTTGCTAAATAATTTTCAAGGGATCATCGAAATATCTGGTGATACAGGCATTCTAATTACGGATGATCCAAAAAATCCTAAAATTATCATCAGAAGACGAAATTTTAATACTGCTCTCGATGGAGATACAGTTGAAGTTCGATTGCTTGCCCAAAGAGAAAATAAGAAACCACGTGGCGAAGTCATTAAAGTCCTTTCTCGTGCAAAAATCCAAATAATAGGAACGGTCGAATTTGATGGCGAGTACTTCTTTCTTGTGCCTGATGACTCAAAATATTATGTTGATTTCCTAATACCTCGCAAATTTTTGAAAGATGCAAGAAGCGGGGACAAGGTCTCTGCAGAAATGATTAAGTGGGACGATCCCACTCGTAGTCCCATTGCCGAAGTAATCGAAGTGCTTGGCAAAACAGGCAATCCTCAAGCTGAATTCAATTCAATAATCAAAGAATTTGACCTATATAATGAATTTCATCCTGAAGTCTTAAAAGAAATTGAAAATGTTAAAAAACCCTTGAATCGTGCCTATGCAAAAAGGTTAGACTTACGAAAAGATATTATATTCACTATCGATCCTGAAGACGCAAAAGATTTCGATGATGCTGTTTCCTTACGAATTCTTGAAAATAACAATTATCTTCTTGGAGTGCATATTGCAGATGTCTCGCATTATATCCCCGAAAATTCTATTACGGATCTGGAGGCAAGGAGAAGAGGCACAAGCGTTTATCTTGTTGATAGAGTTTTACCAATGATTCCTGAAAAGTTATCAAATGAAATTTGCTCACTACAACCAAATCAGCCAAGATTTACATTTTCTTCTATTATGGAATTCACTCAAAGTGGAAAGCTTGTAAATTACAATATAAGCGAATCTAT
>DIEP01000035.1 GCA_002418685.1 Ignavibacteria bacterium UBA5771 | reverse complement strand
GATGAATTAACTACACCCAAAGTTGTGTCATAATCATTATATACTTTATCCATAAATTGAGCAATTTGAAGTTCATTAACTTTTTTCTCAAGGTCTAAAATAGTTTTGTTCAATTCATCAGAAGATTTGTTAATTGAATATGTTGTTGCAATTATATTATCAATAGCTTTAGTTGTATCAAGTTGTGCCATAAATTTATTAATGCTTTCCGAAGATTTTCTCAAATTGGCAAGTGAAGTTTTGATATCTGAATTATTTATTAATGCAGATAATGAGTGTAATGAGAAAATAACTTCTCTGGAAATTTCAGAGAATCTAATCTGCCTCATTTCTGCAAGGATATCTTTTGCAGCAAGTGTGAATTCATCTATTGTTGATGGCGCAGAAGGTATAACAGGATATTTAGGTTGAAAAGATAATTCGGGATGCAAATTAAGAGCCTGAGTATCAGTCGGATTCGCTTCGTATAACAAGATGTATTTTCCGCCCGCAATTCCGGACATTTCGGGAGAAACCCGTTTGGTCGGCGTAATAGCGATTTTCGGGTCCAAAGACATTACAATTTCAATGAGTTTTCCATCAGGAGCTATATCAAGTTTAGTAATATTTCCAACGGGTAATCCTTGGTATTTAACGGGGCTGCCTTGCTCTAATCCTTGCACTGACCCGTCAATGTATGTTACATACATTTTTCTTTCTTTCAGGAATTGCGAAGACCCGAGCCAGACGATTGAACCAACAATTGCAACGAGTCCAATTAGAACAAACAGGCCGATAAAGAAACTTGAAGTAATTTTTCCTTTTGCCATTATTTATCTCCTTTTAAAATTTTCTATTAAAGAAATTATACACTATTTGAATATCAGATTTTTTTAACACATCAGGCTTACCATTAGCAATAATAGTATGGCTCTGAGTGTCAAGCAGAAACACCTCATCAGCAATATCGAAGATACTTTCAAGGTCGTGGGTAACGATAACCATTGTTGTCTTTAATGTTTTATTTAACTGCTTGATTAAATAATCAAGTGAAGAGGCAGTAATTGGGTCAAGTCCTGATGACGGTTCGTCAAAGAATAGAATTTCGGGATCGATTGTCATTGCCCTTGCCAGCGAAGCACGTTTTTTCATTCCACCACTTATTTCTGATGGAATAAAGTCCTCAAAACCTTGCAAACCAACACTTGTTAATTTAATGCGGACAATTTCAGACATTTGAGCATCTGTTAAATTAGTATATGTGCGTAACAAGAGTTCGATATTCTCTCGCAAAGTCATTGATGCAATCAAACCGCCCATTTGAAACATAACACCGAATGATTTCTTTATTCTTTCAGACTCTTTTGATTTGGATGGGTAGAATTTTTGATCTTCGATATATATTTCACCAGAGGTGGGTTCTTCCAATCCAATAATTTGCCTTAGCAAAGTGCTTTTTCCCGAACCACTACCGCCCGCAATGCAAACAATTGAGCCGCGTTTTATTTCAAGATTAATATTTTCCAATATTAAATTTTCGCCGTATCGTTTGGATAAATTCGAGACTTTTATTGCTATTTCATCTTGCATTTTCAAATCCCTAATATTGGAAATAATATAGTAAAGACAGCATCAATTAAAATAATATGGAATATTGATGTCACAACAGATGAGGTAGTATATTTGCCCACGCTTTCTGCTCCTCCACTAACTTGCATACCACGAAAGCATCCAATTAATGCAATAACAAACCCGAAAATTACTGCTTTAATCAATCCCGAGAGTATATCATTAAAATCAAGAGCAACCTGCATTCGATTAAAATACCCCGTCATTGTTATATCAAGTGTTCCAATAGAAGCAACCAATCCACCAAGAATCCCAACGATATTAGCTAACATAACTATAATTGGTAAGGAAATAATCATAGAAATCATTCTTGGCATTACAAGGAAATCCTGAATATTGAAGCCCATTGTTTTCAACGCATCAATTTCTTCAGAAACTTTCATAGAACCAATTTCAGCAGTGAAAGCTGAACCGGATCTTCCTGCAACTATTATTGCAACCATTAATGGAGAGAGCTCACGAGTAAGAGAAACACCCACAGCATCAGCAATGTAGATATCAGCTCCGAAATCCTTTAATAAGAGAGCACCTTGATAGCCTGTAATTAATCCAATCAAAAATAAAATTAGGACAGATATTGGCACTGCATTTATTCCAATTAAAATAAATTGATTTGGAAAATCTTCCCATCTAATCGAACCTGGTGACCAAAATACTTTGCTGAAACTTTTGAGATTGTCACCAAGAAAATTTAAAAAATTGATACCATCAGAAATGAGTCTTTTTATTAAATCCCCAAATGATTCAAAAAAAGCAACTGATAAAGATTTCTTTTCTTTTAATTTAGGTTCTTTGATATTTTGGAAATTTAAGAAATCATAAAATTGATTTGCTTCATCAGATATATTTAGGATTTTGAATTCAATATTTTTATTTTTGCAATAAGAATTAACAACATTCAACCAGGATACAAGAAAAGAATCATATTTCAAAAGATTAGTGAAATCAATTGAAAGACTCTTTGCACCTTTCAATTCCTTTTTAAGATTATATGAATTGATGAATTTTGAATTTGAAAATATGAAATCTCCTGTAAAATAGCATGTTACTGCCTTATCTGATCTTTCAAGTTTGATTTCACAATTATTTGATTTCTCTTTTTTCATTATGAAAATTAAATTTTTTCAATTTAAAGAAAAATAATTAATTAAAAGAAAAAATATCAAATTTCTCTAATTTTGTATTATGATTACTGAAATTAAAATCGCCTTTCGATATATATTTTCTCGGCATTCCTTCAATTTTATTACCATAATCAATATTTTGTCCTTGATTGGAATAATTGTTGGAGTGTCCGCTCTGATTATAGTAATTTCTATGTTCAATGCTTTCCAAGATATCGCAATCAAGCAAATCGTTGGTTTTGATCCTCATATTCAAATTTCAGATATTCCCGATAATTCTTCTGTTTATAACAAAATTAATAATTTTTTGAAAAATAATAGTGGCGTCGATAAATTCGCAACAATTCAGAATTCTCGAGTTATGTTCTTCAAAAATAATTCGCTCCGTGTTGTGAATATGAAGTTGTTGGTATCTGATAAAAAAGATTATTTTGATTTTTTAAATGAGCATTTATTGCTTGGCAAGACTTCTGTTTCACAAATTGGGAATTTGCCTTGCATACTGATTGGTGCAAACCTTGCCGATGCTCTTCATATTTTGCCACCTGATACGATGCATATAATATTTGCAAAAAATATTGAGCAATCTCTTTTAACATATCAATTACCCACATTTTCAAATGCTGTTGTGTGCGGAATTTACCAATCAAATGTTAAGGATTATGATATAAATTATGCTTTTTCTTCAAGTCCAATTATGCAAAAAATTGTGGCAGAAAATAATCTGCAAACCTCGAATACTATTGAAATCCGCATAAAAGATCTCGGCAAACTTGAATCAATGACAAATAATATAAAAAGCAATTTCCCC
Source organism: Ignavibacteria bacterium UBA5771 (assembly GCA_002418685.1). GTDB lineage: Bacteria > Bacteroidota > Ignavibacteria > Kapaibacteriales > UBA2268 > UBA2268. The sequence continues at coordinate 4,035 of DIEP01000035.1, read as the reverse complement.
GAATGCAAAGTGGAAAGCTGGAAAGACTTAAACAAGGAATATTATAATGTAATGCAATTCGAGAGAATTGCAACCACTTCAATTTTGGGTTTGATTGTGCTTGTCGCAGTGTTCAATATATTTTCATCATTGACAATGACAATTGTTGAAAAGCGAAAGGATATTGCAGTCCTGCGAGCAATCGGAGCAAAGGCGAATTTTATACGCAAAATATATTTGCTTGAAGGTAGTATTATTGGAATTATTGGAGCAATTTCAGGAGGTATAATTGGATTAGCACTATGCTACGGTCAAATTCATTATAAATGGTTCAAAATTGATGACACAAAATATATTATGGATTCGATACCTGTGCTTGTTAGATATTCGGATGTAATAGCAATAGTATTAATTTCGATATTGATTGCAATACTTTCAGCATATTATCCATCAATAAGAGCAAGCAAATTCACAATTTCAGATAATTTGAGAGAAGAATGAAAATAATAACAAGTATTGGAGACCCAAATGGTATTGGACTTGAAACTTTTGCTAAAGCAATAGCAGAATGTGACCAGAACTTTTTCATAAACAATTCTTTGGCTATTGCAGCATCACCAAAGATTATAGAGGATTATTTAAGAAAAATCAATTTCCCATTTATTATTGAAAATGATTTTTTGTTGATTGATGGTAAAAAAATACGGATTATCGAAATTGAAAAAGACTACGAAATCGAATTTGGCAAAATTTCAAAAAAATCTGCTGAAATCGCTCTTTCTTCTTTAGAATTAGCAACAGATAAAGTTCTATCAAAGGAATATAATGCTTTGGTAACATTGCCTATTTCTAAAAATGCAATGCATTTAGCAGGATTTGCTTTCCCCGGACATACTGAATACTTGGCAATGAAAGACGGAGCTGAGGATATTTTAATGATTTTATTCAATGATTCAATGAGAGTGGCGCTTGCTACTATTCACATTCCACTTAAAGATGTTTCAAGTCAAATTTCCAAAAAATTGATCGAGAATAGACTCGTAAATTTCAATAAATCTTTAAGATATGACTTCGCAATAAATTATCCAAAGATTGCAATATTGGGATTAAATCCTCATTCGGGAGAAAACGGTGATATTGGTATTGAGGAAATTGAAATTATTGAACCAGTAATTGAGAAGATGCAAAAATCGGGAAATTCTGTGTATGGTCCCGCTCCCGCGGATAGTTTTTTTGCTCGAAATGATTGGAAAATGTTTGATGGTATATTGGCGATGTATCATGACCAAGGGCTAATACCAATGAAAATGACAGACAAGCAAGGTGGTGTCAATTTCACAGCAGGGTTAAGCTTTGTGCGGACATCTCCCGACCACGGCACGGCTTTCAATATCGCGGGCAAAAACGTCGCAGATTCTAAAAGCACATTAAAATCCTTGATTTGGGCAGAAAAAATCGCAAGTAATAGAATTAATTTTAAAGAATAATCATTATTATTTATTTTTTTCATAATTTTGTATTTTATTAAAAATGTGGGTATATATCCTATCATAGAATTTTATCTTAATAAAGGCAGGAATTTATAATGGCAGAGGAAAGTTTTGTTATCAACTCCTCAAATGATAACACTCAAGAGAATTTTGACCCAAATGAACTTCAAAATTCCGAAAATAAACAAATAAATCTAATCGAAAATCTTAAACCAATCAACGAACAGGAAAACCTTTCAGAACATAGTGCTGAACCGATTGAAGATGCTGTTATTGATCAGAGTGAGAATCATTCTCTTCAAGAATCATCACAACCGATTCAGACCGAAAATGAAATTGAGCAACCTGATACTGAGCAACCTGATACTGTTGCAACAAAAGATGTCAGTGAACCAGAAATTCAGAAAATGGAACCAGCTGATAATTCNNGTTCCATCAGTTCAAGCAACAGACAAGGGCACCGAAGAATCCACTGAAGCACATAAAACTCATAGATCTCCAAAACATCAGATTAATCAAGAGATTCTTGATAAATTAAAAGAATATAAGGAGACGGGGCAGACAATCCACGCAAAAGTTGAAGATAGGGTTCATGGAGGATTGAGATTAAATTATGAAGGAATACCCATTTTTTTACCAACTTCCCATTTTTCCTTAAAAGACCAAGTTACAGAAGAAGATTTGATTAGAACAGTCGGAGATATTTTGGAAGTCGAAATTTTAGAAATCAACGATGAAGTTTCTGCACGTAAAAGAAATATACTTGCAAGTCGAAAAAATGTCTTAGAAAAGAAATTTTTAAAAGATTTAAAAATTGGTAGCATCGTTGAAGGTGTTGTTTCATCAATTGCAAGTTTTGGAATTTTTCTGGATTTAGGTGGATTTGAAGGATTAGTGCATATTTCTCAAATATCAAGAAAACATATCGACGATCCTAGATCAGTTGCTAAGAAAGGAGATATCATCAATGCAGTTGTTATTGATGTGGACCAAGCAAAAAGAAAGATCAGCCTAAGTATGGCAGATCTTGAGAAAAATGAGAAAACCTCGACCAATCTCGCCGAGAAATATCCAATTTCTTCAATTCATAAAGCTACCGTCAAAAGATTTGTAGATTATGGAGCATTTGTGGAATTAGAAGGAGGTGCAGATGGACTTATTCGTAATCAAGAACTATCTTGGACACAACGTATCACTAACCCAAGAGATGTACTTCAACAAAATCAGGAAATACAAGTACAAGTCATCGCATTAAATCCCGAGAAAGATCTTATCACATTGAGTTATAAGAATACTCAGGAAAATCCTTGGGCTGATATTGAGAAGAATCTTAAAATCGGGGATATTAAAGATGCCGTTATTAAGCAAGTTAGAGTTGAAGGGGCAATTGTATCTATTGACCAAAATATAGATGGATTCCTACCAAAAAGTAAAATGAGAGGTTATCTGAAAAATGGCAAAATACCTTTCAAAAAAGGAGATACCCTTCAAGTGCGAATTGCTGATCTCGTCCCTGCACAACAATCTTTGATTTTTGAATTGTTAACTAATGAAAAAGAGGAACAATCTGAACCTCGTGACAGAGACAAAATGCAGCGACCAAATCGCCGCACTTCACGACCAAATGAAGAAAGGCAAGTTGCTCCTATGCTAATTTCGGATTCTCAATCAAGTAATGTTGGAAGTTTCTCAATTGCTGAATTGCTTGATGAACAAATAAAGAAATTATTCGATAATAATAATTAATAAATTATAATAATTCTAGAGGGGTTATCTCCTAAGTTCTATATGTATCATTCTGAATGAATTGAGGAATGACTGAGCTAAGATAACCCCTTGATTTCTTCACAGATATAAATACATATCGCAACTCATCACTAAAAAATAATTTCAGCTGATATTATTTTTTTGAACCTTCACAATAATCTATAAAAAAACTTGCAGTTAAATTATTTTTCTTTAATTTTGTATTATTAGTATTTACTAACAATCAAATTCGTCATAGATAATAATGACATTATTACAAGCACCCGAAAATGTTCCTTTAGAAATTATTAAGATTAATTCAGGAGTCGAATTAAAAAAACAGCTCACTACATTAGACCTTTATATCACTGAATCAATAATCAAATTAAAAGGAGCAAGGTTTGGGCCAGTTCTCATTCAGAAAGTAAAAGAAGGGAACATGAAATTTGCAATTGGACACGGTATTGCTGAGAAAATAATTGTCGAGATATTACTTGAAAAGTCAAAATTATAATATAAATAATAACGTATCAGCAACTGATACAATCCAACAAGAAAAAACAGTGGCAATCGTTGGAATGCCACAATCAGGGAAGAGCACATTATTCCGACTTTTAACGGACATTAAAAGCCATGGATATGATGCAACCTTTGAAATTATTGCTGCTTCTACAAAAATAAAAAATCGCAAGATTCAAATTGTTGATTTGCCCGGCATTCAGTCGTTTGCTTCGGATCAGTTCAGCGAAAAGATTGCTATCAATTTTATTATTAATAATAAAATTGACCTTATAATAAACATGGTTGATTCAACTAATCT
>DIEP01000003.1:7573-11140 GCA_002418685.1 Ignavibacteria bacterium UBA5771 | reverse complement strand
TTGTAGTAATCATATACTACTCCCGTGTTTGTAACCCACAAATTTAGACCGCCAAGGCGTGCTAGATATTGAACTTGATTATCCCATTGCCCTTTATTTTCGATAAAGAATTGGGATTTTGCCTGTTGAGAGATACTATGATTTTCCTGAGCATATAAATGCACTCCTGCAACTACAAGGAAAACCGCCCAAATTGAAAATAACTTCTTCATAAGACTCACCATTTAATTTAAAAACAAAATTATATAATTTTTCTATATTAATTTTAAAGTAAAATTATTTACTACATTGCTAATAATTATAACTACGAAATTATAAAAAAATATTTAATAATAACAAAAATAATTAAAGAAAAAATATTTCAAGAGTAAGAAGATGAATTTTCAAAAAAGTGTAGTTGTAAAATATATTGAATAAAATATTTATCAAGCAGAAATTAGGAAAGATCCCATCATTGAGTGTAAGTACCTTGCCACTGCATCTATTCCCCCTCTTCATAAGAGGGGGATAGGGGGTGTTCTCTCGCCTTTATTTTGCACAGAGTGGGATAAGAACACCCCTTTTTCCCCTCTTAAAAAGAGAGGAAATGAGATTGCCACGTCATTTCATTCTTCGCAATAACAATGCTTCTATTTTATAATCATCAATGACTGAGAAAGGCTCTCCCATGGCGATTTCAATACAACACGATAACTGCCGTCTGAAAAATTACCCAACGATATTTTTATAGTTTCTTCACCCATCTTATCCCTGCGATACCACTGCCGCTCTTCTACTTTTATACCCAATATATTATAAATGCTCAATGTGTAGTATCCTCCCGCATCACCTTCGACTTTTATCTCTATTTCATTGCTCGCAGGATTTGGCTGGATCTTCATACCAAGTGGGGTAAATACCTCAATATATAATAATGGATAAAGGCATGTGCTATCAAGCTTCAACAAACCGCCAGATGTTTCCAAACAATAGCTCGAACCCGATATTCCAACTTCAAGCAAATCTAGTGGATTTGTAAGCTCATGTCCCATCAATGCCATGCCATGTATTCTTGCTATTATGCTCGAATTATTTGTTAATGTTATGTCATTGAGCTGAATACTATAATTCCTGTTTCCTACGGGATCTGTGGAATTATCAATAACTGTAAATTCTTGATTATCTGATGGCAAAAATGCTGTATGGTCAAATCTTATTTTCAAATTGAGCTGATTTATAAAAACGGGCGTATTTGCTTCAGTTCTGCCTTTGAGAATTAAATATACTTGCTCATCTCCCACGCTTGCTTTCGTTGTATCAAGCCAAAATGAGACTCTCGGTGCAAAATCAATTCCTGTCCCTGCCGTATCCGTGCATCCGTAGTCATTTGTAATCTTGACACTGTAATAACCAGCATCTGTAACTGTAATTGATTGAGTCTTCTTGCCATTTGACCATTCGTAAATGTAATTATCGCCATTCGGTAATGCTGCCAATAAAACTGAATCGCCTTCGCACAACGGATCGTGCTTCGTTACCTCAATCTGTGCAATAGGTTTTGGACTTATGCCAACCCTCACACCCGCCGTGTCCGAACATCCATATTCATTTGTGACCTTAACTATGTAATAACTAGAATCTGTTATCGCAATTGATTGTGTTGCTTCTCCATTTGACCATTCATAACTGTAATTATCACCTTCAGGTAATGCCTTCAAAAATACTGTATCTCCCTCGCAAAATGGATTTGAACCAATTACCTCAATTTTTACATCAGGTTTGGGAAGAATATCTATCCTTACTCCTGCTGTATCAAAACATCCATATTGGTATGAAACCTTAACGCTGTAATAACCTGAATCTTTTGCAAATATAGTGCCCGTCGTTTCTCCATTCGACCATTCATAGTGGTAATCGCTACCCTCAGGAATTGCTTTTAGCAACACTGAATCACTCTCGCATATCGGATTTGAACCGATTATCTCAATCTGTGCAATAGGTTTTGGGGCTATATCAACTTTAATACCAGCAGTGTCCGAACATCCATATTCATTTATGACCTTAACTATGTAATAACCAGAATCTGCAACTGTAATTGATTGTGTTTGCTCTCCATTTGACCACTCATAACTGTAATTATCACCATTTGGTAATGCTGTCAATAAAACTGTATCACCCTCGCAAAATGGGTTTGAACCACTTACCTCAATCTGTGCTTCGGGACGCGGAACTCGGTCAATCCTTATGCCAACTGTATCGGTGCATCCATTTTCACTTGTTATTTGAACGCTGTAGTATCCTGAATCCCTGGCAATTATAGTACTGCTCGTATCTCCATTTGACCACTTATAACTGAAATTATCTCCTTCAGGCAATGCTTTTAAAAATACAGTGTCACCTTCGCAAAATGGATTTGAACCTGCAACCTCGATTTGTGACTCGACTTCGGGGTTAAAATCAACTCGTATAAATGCGGTGTCTGAACAGCGATATTCATTAATTTCATTAAAAATTACAACACTGTAATCGCCTGAATCAGAAACCGTGAGCGTTTGCGAATTGCTTACTGTCTTATTTCCCTTAAACCATTTGTAAAAATAATAATCACAAGGGCAATTTGTGCTATCTATTGCCGTTAAAACCAAGCTATCGCCTTTGCATAATTTGTTCGGACCAATAATTCGTGCTTCCAAATCGCAAGGATTAACCAAACTTGTTATGAAATTCGGAAGACCCAATGATATCGAGGACCCCTGGTCGGTTGAACCAAATTTTAAAGGGTCTTCTTGATAATCACAGTCTTTACCCGCTTCATTGGGTTTATTAATAACATTAAGTACCATAGACGCTACAACATATATTTTACCATTCGGTCCTAATTGAAGTGCAAAATACGTGGTAGTCCATGTTCTTACGACAGGAAATGCTGATTTTTTAATTTCTGATTCATCCCATATATCTAAATTAAATTGCAATATTTCATTATAGGAATCGAGATGCACAAGTGGATCTCCGGAAAACATGAAGCTAACATAAAGTTTTTTTCCGTCAGGAGAGAATTCAAGTCCATAACCATTTGGTATGGGAAGATCAGATGGTGGGTAGTTATCTAAAACAATAGGATTTGACACAATGCCTGTCCTATTGTCAAAGTCGCATATTTCCAATGTATTAGTCACCCATGTTACAAGAGCTACCTTTTTCCCATTTGGTGAAAATTTCATATAACCTATTGAATTCCAGTCATACCCATAGTTATAAGTAGCCGAATCTATGGTAATAACGGCACCTACATTTGATTTAATAGGCACAGTATGCACGCTATCTTTATCTACAAGGTAAGCAAGAAAACCATCTGTGCCACTTTCGTGAACTAAAACCCAATATGCTTCTCGGTTGCAGTGCCTAACGCCTGTTAGTTTTTCTGAGACAGGTCCCGCAAGATATATGTTCTTCTCAATAACTTCACCTGCCCCATTTTGAAGCTTCATATCAACAACTGAATAACTCAACCCATATTTCTGAGAACCGTAGTCAGTAGTAAAAATATAGTAAATATCTTTATTACTCGGTTTAGGAACAATTAGG
>DIEP01000003.1:0-7526 GCA_002418685.1 Ignavibacteria bacterium UBA5771 | reverse complement strand
TGTAATCCCGTTCCATTTGACATTATTTCATGGAATTTATTCCAAACAGTTATGCCATTTGTATAAAATAAAAGATTGCCATCCTTATCGGAAATTGTAGAATTACCTTCCGAAGCATCCATTTCTCCATTCTTTAATGTGGTTGGTATCTTTCCATCAGGCATGAATGTTATCCCATAAAAACCATAAAAACCANNCTAAATCCAAATACCAATTATAAGTTTCTTTTTGAGAATAAAGCAAACTCGAAGAAAGAAGGAGAATAACTATAAATTGTAAAAGAGCAGTTTTTTTAATTTTATTTGTAAATCTTATTTTCATGATGATACCTTATATTAATTTTAAATAAAATATTTTAATTTTTACATAATTATTTTAAATTTATCTTTAAAAAACAAATTATATCAAATTCAATAAGCAATCTTGTTTAGCAAGGGCGGGGCTACTTAAATATTTTTATCTAAGGAATAGAGAACAATTATCTAAATGGTATAATTCAAAAAAGAAAATTACAAAATATTTTTGAATTATGCAACAATTTATATTTAAAGAATAAATAAATAATTTCTTATAGATTTTTAATGAATTATGCTCGTTTTTTGCAATACTTTCGTATTTTTTGGAAAATTTTATTTAATTTCGTAAAATTTAATCGGGAGAATTATGCAAATCGATTCCATGAGATATGAATTTATTACAAAACGGTCGCTTGCTTTTGAATGGCGTGACAGTTTATCCATTCCTAATAAGCTTTTGCTTGCTTTTGCAATTGCTACTTTAACGGGAATATTAGCACAAATCAAAATATTTCTTCCCTTCACTCCCATACCAATCACAGGGCAAACATTAGCAGTTCTTCTTTCAGGTGTCATTTTGGGAAAATATTGGGGCGGAGCAAGCCAATTGTTATATTTAGCACTCGGAGCTGTGGGTCTGCCTTGGTTTTCAGATTTGAGTGGTGGAATGAGCGTTCTATTGGGACCCAATGGCGGCTACCTCTTTGGATTTATTCTTGCATCATCCTTTATTGGATATATAAGCGATAAATTGCCACAAATGCGAAACTTTCTTCCAATGTTACTCGTAATGATTATAGCAAGTTTCGGACTGATATATATACCTGGATTGATACAGTTGAAATTGTGGTTCAACTATGCATTAGCACAAGATTTATCAATTTGGCAAGTGATTTCTCTCGGTGCCTTACCATTTTTAGCAGGTGATTTATTTAAAATCTTAATTGCTTGTGGAATTGCCACAACAATTTTACCGAAAAAAAGCGACAATAAAGCATAATTATTTTTTTACATAGATTTAATTCCTTGAGTCTAAAATCTATAAGTAAAATACGCACCTGCAATATTGTAATTTACAATAGGGATAATTGAAAATGTCTGTTGACTTTCTTTTCTTTTATCTTTGTTTTGAATTTCAACCATCGAATTACCAATAGCAATTCCAATTGCAGCGGAATTTCTTTTGATTTCAATCAATTTTCCAAAAAAAACAGGAATTCACTCTTCATTTAAAAAGTGGATTCCTGCAATTTATAGAAATAGCAAAATTACTTTATTTTTACTCCGAATCGACCTTGCAGCAAGAAGGTAATTTTGTATATGCTTTTTTATCGGCTTTCATTTCATCAGCATCATATCCTGTTTTTGTTATTAATGTCTTGATTTTTTCGACATTTACTTTTGCAGGATCGTAGCTGATTGTGATTATTTTTGTTTCCAAATCCAAGTCGGATTTTTGAATTCCATCGAGTTTATTGACAGCTTTCTCGATGCGTGTTTTGCAGTTATCACAAACTGCTGAAGTTTGGATTTTAACTGTTTGGAACTTTGTCTCTTCAGCTCTTGCGGAAATATTTGCAAGAGAAACTGTAAGAATCAAAGCCAAAAAGATACCAAAATAACGCTTCATATCAGATACTCCGAAATATTAATAAATACTTATTATGAAAAACGATTGAAAATTTAATTTATTATTAAAAACGCATTTTTGTAAAATTTTAATCCCAATCATTTGATTCTCAGTAACTAAAAAAGCAGCCAAAATTCGCGCTTCATGAATCCCTGAACCCCAAAGATTTTGAGCAAGAAGATGATCTTTCCCTATATTTTTGGCAATTCGACTCAAATTTGGAGTAGAAATCCCAAATGTATTGTTCAAACAAATACCAAACCTTGCCATACCTCTCGCTGCTTCGGGGTTATAGAGCCTTTCCAATTCAATCATTATTTCTTCGTAAGTCGCCATAATGCTTTTTTCAATTAATTATTAATCTAATTCCTGCATAAATCTTCCTTCCTATTAATGGTCCCCAGATATATGAACTATTAAAGTATTCACCAAATGGATTATTGGACGCTATTATAGGATTAGGTTGAATGTAATTTGTCAAATTCTCAACTCCAATATATGCTTCTATAAAATTGAACCGTCGAGTAATTTGTCCAAATAATTGCACAAAACCCGGAAAAGTTTGTTTCATCTGATACTCTGCGGGCAAAGTGTTTGTCAAAGGAATTCTCCCTCCACCGTTATAGTCAAAAGTGAAATCGAAAAGCCAATTATCGGATGGTGTAGAGTATTCAATATTTACGAAGAATTTAGATTCGCTTATCAGCGGCTTCCTTTCAAGTGTGCCTCCAATTGTTTGCATAATGTCATTAAAACGATATGCCGTTGTAATTATTAAACCGTTCATAAAATCTGTCTTCAAATCTAACTGAGTTGAATGTGCATAAGACTTCCCATTCAAATTATAAAAATGCACTTCGAATGGGTTGGAATCCATATCTATAATTGTTTGATTCCGGAATGTTGTATAATAATACTCGGTGTTAAAAGTGAAATTCCATCCAAATAAATCAAAATCAGAACTCGTGTTAAATCCCATATTCCATGCTTCCTCAATTCCAAGATTTTCATCAAAAATGATTTTTCGAGAAGAAGCAAGAATATATTGGTTTTCTGCAATAGGTAGCGGATTATGATAGCCCTTTCCAATCGAAGCTCTGATTGTATTATAAGGATTTACATCATATTTGATATGCAATCGGGGAGTAAGCAAAGTTCCATATAAATTATGGAAATCAACTCTTACTCCAGGTGTGATGCTTAAATTTTCAATTCCCGAGAAAATATATTCCAAGAAAAAGCCAGGGACTGATTCATTTTGAAATCGCGGCTGACCCGCTAATGATTCTATATAATTATTATGCAGATAAGAGAACCCAAGAGAATATGAATTATGAACATCCTCTTCTGATGCAGTTGTATCGTGATGAGGTGAATCAAAGCTTGATTGCCATATCAAATTGATAAAAAGGGAATTCTGCTCGTTATCGTAATTTATATTTCCATAATTAGAATTTTGACTATTATGTGTGAAAGCAAGTATTGTTCCTAAACTTTGAAATTTTTCTGTCGGGAGAACAAATCCATTTTTTGTAAAAATATTATATCTATTTACTTTAGAAAAAATACCATAAGCATCGGGATTCATATTTTTCAAATAGGAAACTTGCCCTGATTTCAACTCATTATAAATTGCATTAATAAGAGTTTTGGAATCCCAAGCGCCTTTTCGATTTTCCCAACGGTTCAGAATATTGAATTGTGTGTTTTGTGGCATATCGGTAAAGCCATCTGAATTGTGATCTAAAGTCCCATTGAATAAATTACCATGGACCATCAAAGCAGAACTTAGAGCATCTGAAAAGTTGACTTTTGACAATAGTGATCCTTCTGAACGGAAGATATCATTAGTATATCCGTTAAAATATAGACGGTCAGCATTGGTTGGTTCTTTATAATCAACATTGATTTGCCCCGTTATTGATTCATAACCCGTAGAAACCGATGATGCACCTTTTGAGATTGAAATTGAATTCATCCACGGACCTGGGATATAGCTCAATCCTTGATTGGAAGCGAAACCTTGCAAATTTGGCACTTTTTCTGTCATAATTTGAGTATATACTTGCGATAAACCGAGCAATTGAATCTGCTTTGCACCTGTCAATGCGTCAGAATATGCCACATCCACTGAAGGATTAGTTGTGAAGCTTTCGGAAAGATTGCAGCACGCAGCTTTTTTCAATCCGTTATCTGTGATTATTTCAGTTTTTGAGATAGATGATTTCGAGATCATTTGTGTAGGTCTTTTATCCTCCACAATGACAGTCTCAGAAGTGAATTCCTGTTTGAGTATGACTTCAATCCTATCTTGATCAAATGGGACAGAAACAGTATCTTTTTTGTAACCAACGTAGCCAATAATTAACGTTGCATCTTTTTGATTTGTTTTAATCAGAAAATTGCCTAAGTCATCAGTGAGACTGCCAATTTTTGTACCTTCAAGCCACACATTAGCTCGGGGCAATCCGATTTTTTCATTATTTTCGCCGAGTCCATAGACTGTGCCTTTAATCTCTCTTGCAAATATATTAAAGCAAGATGAGATGATAACTATAATTATAATTGATATTTTTTTCATATTTGTTTTATTCATTTAAAATTTTATTGTTAATATTTATATTTTGAAACACTGTGATGAATCATAAAATATTGATAAGAAATTACTTATTATTTATGATTTCTGTTCCCTCGTTTATAATGGTCTCTTTTTCGAGATACATTTTGAGAAATCTTGATAATTAATTAATGGAATATTTGAGAAAGATCCTATTATATAGAAATTATAAGATTAGAAATCGTATAACTCAAATATAAGATTATTTGTGTAGGTCAGTCTGTCAGTCTTCTTTTGTTTTATTACTCAAAGAAGTGATTTTTGAAATGAATTTTAATATATTAAAAGAGGGTTTGATAAGCATAACTTGGGCAGTTTCATAATAATTTTCAAGTTGCTTGACTGTTTCTGAATTCTTCACATCGTCTATAGATTTCTTGAAATACTCAGACTCAAGAGCAGTTTTTTGAATAGTACTGAAAATCGAAGATGGCGAGAGATCGAATTTGTTCTGATTAAATTCGCAGCAATTCTTCCTAATCTCAGTTTTAAAAATATTATTTGTGCCCGTATTAATTTTTGAACAGCAAGAAGAAGACATTGCACTTTGGCTTTCAGGCAAATTGAATTGCATAAGCGAAACCTTGGTAGATTGAGCCATATCACAATGGTGATCGATGAATGTTATGCCAAAAGATGCAAAAAGTAAAGCATTCAGCAGAACTAATGTGACTATTTTCTTTTTTTGCATATTCATATAAATGTAAATTACGAAATTAATAAAAATATATTATTATTGATTCCCATTATTTGGAAATATTATTTCAACTGTTGTCCCTTTGCCCTCCATACTATTAATTTTAATTTCTCCTCGTAATTTAGTAATATAATCTTTTACTAACAGCAATCCCAGTCCTGTTCCCATCTCTCCGCGTGTTCCTTTTGTAGTATTAGTTTTATCAGGTTTAAAGATTTTTTCAATGTTTTCATAAGGAATTCCAATTCCCGTATCCTTAATTTTAAAAATCACATTTTCATTATTAACCTGACAAGCAACTTCAATGATTCCATTTTCTGTAAACTTTATACTATTTTGTATAATATTTCTAAAAATGATAGTTAATAAATCAGGGTCAGAATTGATTACAAGATCTTTTGGACAGTCAATAAGTATTTGATTGCCCTTTTCTTGGGCAGGTTTAATTAATTGGTTCGAAACTTTTGATAAAATTTCAGAAGGAAAGACAGGGACTTCTTGCACATCTAAGCGGTTCAATTTCACCATCGCCCAATCCAAGATATCCTTAACTAATTTATTCAAATTATTAATAGCTAATAAAATTCGATTGATAGATTCCTTTTTATTTTTATCATCCATTTTGTCAAAATATCTGTTAAGCGTCTCGGCATCAGTCATAATTCCAGCTATTGGATTTTTAATATCATGAGATAAAATTGAAATGAATTTATCTTTTTCCATTAATAGGTGTTCCAGTTCTCTTTCATGCTCTCGAAGCAAATTATTGATTTGGGCTGTAAAGTCTTGCTTTTCTTGGAGCTCTGATTGTGATTTTTGAAGTTCGCGTAAGGTATTGTCCAATTTATTTTTAGATTTTTGCAATTCTTCAACATGCTTCTGTACTTTTTGCATGTAATTGTACCTAACTGCATATAATACAGTTAGAAATATGAGAAATATTGAAATAATTATATACCAATAAATATTATTTTCTATAACATTTGATTTGTATATATCCTTATTTGAAATAACAAAATACCCAAGAGTGGTACTTGCAAATCTATGTATTGGAATAAGTGTAAAACTATAATAATCGCCATTCTGCTTGATAAGTTTTGCAATGGATGTATTATTTTTTTGTTCAGTCTTTAAAAGTGAGTTAACAATTTTCGTTATATCTTGTGAATTCTTAGATGAAAAGGTTTTATTAAATTGAATATATTTACTAAACGATATAGTATCAATTACAAAGTTTAAGTCATTATCTATTTGCTTATACTGATTTTTCGATTCAGGAAGTAAAAGTCTATCCACGATACTCTTGTTTATTATATTAAAAGTATTAGTATTTGGAAGTGCATTAAAGAAATCAAAGAAATAATCAATCGACAATTTTACTTCAATGAGACCCAAGAATCTATCATCCCTTTGAATGGGAATTACATACCTAAAAGAAACCTCCGTCATCCCATAATCAAAACCCGAATATATTGTTTTGTTCTGGTGTGCAAGGGCAATCATTTCGCGATATGAAAGATTATCACCATATATTTCGGGCTCATCACTCCTCAAAAAAACAATATTATCGGGAAATATAAAATTCACACCCCGGATTTTATTAAATTTATTTGTTGCAAGCTCGCTCATTAATATGCTTGCGAGATGATGCCTTATTATATGCTTTTCCTTAGGATTTGCATTATATGCACGCTCGAAATTTTCAATAATATTATTTTTTGTTAAATAATAATGGTAAAAATTACTTGCGGTAGTATTTGCTTTTGTTAAGGAAGATCGATAAATCTCTGTAAAAATATTCATCCTCTCGTTCTCATAATTATTTGTCTCAGTTCTTATTCGATTATAATAAAAAAAGAACAAAACCATCTCTATAACTAAGAATATCAAGATTATAATTATGTAGCGACTAAACTTTTTCAAATTTTAACCCGTAAATATATATTTAATAATTTTATAATTTGCAAAAATGAAAATTAACAAATTATTATTGAATATTATTAAAAAAATTATGAAAAATAAATTAATTTTATTATTATTTTTTTCAATTCTATCAGGCAACAACATTGTTGGTGCAATTCAAACTGAAAAAGCAATAATTATCAAGTTAAAAAGTGATTCACTTAGTTTTAGCTTTCTTTCTGAAATTATTCCCGACTACAAATTCCAGAAACTTATCCAGCCACGACTTCTCGAGATGCCTTCACGTAAAGCACTTGATAAATTGCAGTCAAACGCAAATCCTGCAAATTCTCTTTCAAGGATTTATAAAATTACCTACAAATC
>DIEP01000027.1 GCA_002418685.1 Ignavibacteria bacterium UBA5771 | reverse complement strand
GCGTTTCCTTTCACGCTTTTGAAAACTTCTATTGCGATTGCAGGGCTTCGTTCCTATCCACCGGGACAAACGCCGATGCGTAGCAGAATGGTTGAATTAACCACTATGCCGCTATAAGTTATATACGATGTTATGGGCGGGTGTTCTTTGTGTTAGGCTGTTATTTCTTTAGGATTTTCACCCCATTTGTTAGTTCCTTCTTGACTGTCTGACACCATTAAAACTAAAAGCCATATTGCTCCAATTAGAGGAATTAATGCGATTAAAAGCATCCATCCACTATCACCTATATCGTGAAGTCTTCTAACACCAACTGCCAAACTTGGTATAAGCACCGCGAGTGAATAAATTCCGCAAAAAACACCATAGCCTAAGTCAGGGCTTGCTGTTCCAACTACATTGTCAATAATTGCTGCTAAAAATGCAAAAATCGTATTGAATAAGAAAAACATCCAATACTCTTTTCTTCTTGCTCTTCCGCTGAAGTCTGCGTACTGTTTCAGAACTTTCAAATACCAATTCATATTATTTTAATTTAGATTTCCTACTCATAAGGCTTTTCGGATTCGCCCCGTTTTTTCGTGTGGGTTCTGGACTCCACTGTTAGATTAATTAAGCGTCTTGTTTATTGTCTTAAATTGTCAAAACGTGTCAAAAATAGTCGGTTTTTTTATCTATGTCATTCCGTTGTTCCCCATGTTTGCACGTAACTCGTTTTTATATATATGGGAAAAACCGTTCTTATACATCAAGTTTAGTTCTATTTGCGCGGTTTTCCCATATTTAAATTTATTTTAATTATGCAAATTTAATTATTTTTTATAAATTATTAAACGGACTTTTTATTAATAAACTTTTTTGTGAAAAATGTGTGTCCATCTCTGCTGTTTTTGAATTCTTATGCCCCAGCAGTTCTTGGATTTTAGGCAGAGGGGTTAGGGGTGAATTCCATTTTTCAAAGATCCGTATTCATTTACGAGTAATTCATATTTGCTCTTAAAGTTAGAATTATGATCTTTATTAAAGAATGGTAAACCTATAAGTCTATAATTTAGATTTTCTGCTTTTATGATTTTTTCAAATCCGTATTTTTCAGAGATTTCTTCTAAGAACTTTTCTTTCCAACCTTCCTTTCCTGTTCCAAAAATTCCATCGTACCCAATAAATTCATTTCCTTTTGGTTCAATAAAGATTTGATAATAAATTTCTGTTCCAAAAATTCCAACATTTTTCTTGTCTTTTGTTTTTAAAAATAGAATAAAATCGGGCTGGAAACCTCTTCCTTGTTCAAAATCATATATTTTATAAACTTCTTCATTTCTTAATAGATAAATTTCAGAATATTTTTCTTCTAAATTTCCAATTGTCTCTTTAATAAAATCAATCAGCTCTTTTTCCTCAGAAGTTCCCGCAAAACCATCTAAAACATACCATTTATTCTCTTTCGAGATTGAGTCATTAATTTTCTCTTGTTCTACTGCTTTTTGCTTTGGAATAGCAAAAAATTTATCCAAATCTCCTGGTATAAAATCACTTCCATTGAATGGAGCAATATTCGCTTTTAACTCGGCAAATATTTTTTCTAAAAATTTTAAAACTAAATCTAACTTATCTTTATTGTCGATATTATCATAAGTTATATTGTTGCTTACAATGATTTGTATATCAAAACCTCCCAAAAACTGCTCTTTTTGTAAATCTTCAATGCTTTCAATTTCTAATTCTTCTTTTAGTCTTTCAAATTGAAATAAAGAATTTTCTTGCTTTGCTTTGATATTGACAGCCTTCCAAAAAATATGTCTTTCAATGTCTTTGAATTTAATTGAAATTGTTTTCAATCCTTTTTCTTGTAAATTCAACCTTTGTAAGTCTTCTTGTTTCTCAAAACCAATTTCTTGTTCAATAAATTCTAATCCTTTGATTTTATATGATACAAAAAAATCTTTTTTAATATCGTCTAATGTCTTCTTTTTCCTGTCTGGATTATCAATTTGCTTGTTATACCAAATTTTTGTTTCTTTGTAAAATTTACTGTCTTGAAAATCCTTCTTGAGTGCAAAAGTTTTAATAACTTTATCATCTCTAATATATCCGTCTTTTTTTAATTCTTTTTTGAGATGAGAAATATATCTTGATTCTTCATCATAAGTATAATAATACAATTCTTCCAACACCCTTAATTGATGGTTTAAATCATCGTCAAATTTTCTTTTATTTTTTACCTTGTCATTAAAACTAAATGGAAAATATCTGACACCTCTTCCGATAAGCTGTTTTTCTTTGATTGTAGCTTCTGGAGTTTTTATGGTGCTTCCTCCTGCATTTTGCCCTTGATATAGTCTCACAATATCAAAAAGGTTCAAAACATCCCAACCTTCGGTTAATCTGCTAACAGTAAAAATTGCTCTGATATGATTATTTTTATCTTCTAAACTGTTTAATAACTTTTCAGTTTCTTCATCTGTTTTTTCTGTTTTAGTCGTATTCGTTTTAGAGTTTGTAATAATGGTATTTTTCTTTTGAAAGTTTTGTTTTATCCAATTTGCGATTTCACCCAAACTGATATTTTCTTTTTGTATAAATTCTAAAACCTGCTCTGTTCTTGATTTTCCCATTTCAAAAAGTGATGGCTGTTTTGCCTCATAAATTTTGTCTCCGATGTTTCTAAGAAAATCAAAATCACTGCTCGAAATTTCATCTATCCAATTCAAAAACTCTTCATAGTCAGCTTTTGATTCTTCAATAGTTTTACTCCTGAAAAGGATTACGGGTTTAAAATTATGAATATTATATTTTAATGCAATTTTGTGTCTATACCATTGGAATAAAAGTGCTTGCAAAACTCTTTCTTTTTTATCTAATGTAGATGAAACCAGGTTAATTTCTTTTGTATAACCTGCTTGTAAAAAATCTTTTAAACCAAATTTATAAATAATTTTATCTTCATATTTTTTAGCTACTGCTTCTGTTTCAGGTATAGTAGCAGTAAATTCTAAAAGCACATTCTTATTTTCTTCTTTTTTCCCATTCCCATTTTTATTTAAAATCAATTCTATGACAGTATGTTCCCAACCTTTCCTTTCAATTTCGTCTATACTTGTTCTTTCTGTAATTTCTGTTAAAGAATTTATAATTTCTTTTGGTGAAAATATTCCAATTGTGTTGGATTGTCCGTTATTTGTAGTTGTATTCAAATGGTGAGCTTCATCAGCAAGCATAATAATATCTTTGCTATGCAAATCATCTAAAGTAGTTTGATTTTCTCTTTGTAAATGAATATCGTTATAGAGTTTTTGAATAGAAGTAAATTTAATTTCTATACCTTGTGGATTATCACTAAATGTATCTACTTTTTTAATATTTACAGTTTTATCATCAATAACAATTTTTTCTTTAAATAAATATTTTGTATGAGTGCTATTTATAAAATTATTTTCGGTTTTATCTACAATATTATTTTGATTTACAAAGAAAAGAAAATTCCTGTATCCTTGCTGGTAGTAATACAAAATAGTAGCTGCCATTAAAAGAGTTTTTCCTGTTCCTGTTGCCATGTTAAACATCAGGTGAGTTGGAACTTGTTTAAGTTGTGATTTTGGGTTTTGATAAAATAAAAAGTTTTCCAGTGCTTCTCTTTGCCAATCAAAAAAATCATATTTCAAATTATTAGAAATATACTCAGGTATATCAAAAATTTCAGGAGTAAACTTTTTTAATGCTTCTTTCTGGATATTGATTATTTCATAAAGATTTTTTATATCTGCCATAATTATTTCTCGTTATTATGAAATAAATCAGTCAGTATTTGATCTTCTTCACTTATGCTATATTTTTTATCTGCCATTTCTGTTTTATTCACATACATTTGATTATTATCAAGCATAGCGACAAACATTTTCTTTTGTTCTTCTAAACTTAGTGCTTTAAACTCTTCTTCATTAATTACTTTTTCTCTAAACTCTTTGATTTTAAGATTATAGTTTAAAAAATATCTCTCATACATTTCATCAAAAAATTTGATAAGTTCTTCAAAACTTTCGCAAGCAAGGATTTTTTCTTTTGCTGTTTCGTTCCATTTGGCAAGCTCAAAGTAGATAAAATCACCGCCACCTTGCCAGTTAACTGATTTGCTAATTCCACCTTGTTCGCCGTCTATTACTTTTTTAAGTCTTTCCACAGCAATTGGTTCAATATAGTCCATTTGTTCTATACCAATATATTGTCTACCCATTTTGTGAGTTACTGCCGCAGTTGTTCCACTTCCCAGATGATAGTCAAGGACAATGTCGTTTGGTTGTGTTGAGCTTTGAATAATTAATTTTAAAAAATCTTCAGGTTTAGGATATTCAAATTTAAATTCGGTTAAATTATTTTTTTCTTTTGTAGCAACTTGATTCATATACTTATTATCCGTACCATCTAAACTATTAAGAAGATTGAATAAATCTTTTAATTCATTTTTATATCTTTTATAAATAAAACCTCTTTCACCTTCTTTAACTTCTTTTTTAAAAATAATTTTCCCACTTTTAATATGCCTTTCAAATGATTCTTTAGAAAAAGACCAACATCTTCCGTTCGGTGGTAAATCTATTTTTCCAGTGTATGGATTTTTAATTTCAAATTTTGTATTTCCTGTTCTAGCACTAGGATCAGAACTAACCCAATCGCCATTTGGATCGTTATCAGGATTTGAATAATTAGATAAATCTTTTTCTGTGCCGTTAAGTTTTAAAAGTATCTTTTTCCTTGCAAAAATTAAAGTATTTTCATGCTGAATATTAAAACCCACTTTAGCATCATTTGTAACAGATTTTGTTTTTCTAATTAAATCTCCCACAAAATTCTCTCTACCAAAAATATCATCCATCAAAACCTTTAAATAAGCTTGCTCGTTATCATCACACTGAACAAAAATCACCCCATCATCTCGTAATAACTTTCTTGCTACTTCTAATCTATTTTTCATAAATGTCAACCAAGTAGAATGATTAAAATTGTCATTGTAATTAAAACCATCATTGCCCGTATTATACGGTGGATCAATATAAATCAGCTTTACTTTCCCTACAAACTGCTTTTTAAGACTGTGTAAAGCGAGTAAATTATTTCCTTTGATAATCATGTTTTCTTTAATTGTTCCGTCTTGGTCTCTTTTTATCTCTTTTACTGCTTGTTCTCCATCTTTGGTAAATCTTTTCCAGTTTGTGAGTGCTTTTGCATCAAAAAGTCTATCTATCTCATCGTGAGCCAAAACAGAATTAAAAAATATCTCTTTTCTTTTTGATTGTTTTTCTTTGTATTCATCGGTTTTTTTATCATACTCAAAATAAGTATCTGTGCCTTCTTCTGTGCTTTGTCCACCTTCTAAAACACAATCTTTATAAGGCCAGTTTAAAACTACATCATTGGTATCTTTTAGAAATCTTTTACCATCGGTTAAACCTATTCTATTTTTATATTGAGTATAAGAATTATCTACCTTATTTTCTTCTATGAAAAAATGAAAATCATTTGTCTTAAAAACATACGCATCTTTGATTTTTACAAAAAACTTTTCTCTTAAATCTTCTTCTTGTAATAATAAATCAATAATTTTTTCATCAATATTTTCTACTAAATCTAAAAGCAAAGTTTGGTTAAGTTCCGTTTTATCATCGTTCCAAAGTCTATCATCAGCTTTTAAAACTTTGAGTATCAGTTGTTTTAGTTTTGTATTGTCCATATTTTCATTTTTAAATTAAAATTATAAGCATTTCATTAGGGTCTAAATCCAAGAAACAGCCATGCAAAATGTAGTCTTTTAGCATGACCCATAACTTATTTATATATATATATATATGGGAAAACCGTTCTTATACATCAAGTTTACTTGTCTTTGCACGGTTTTCCCATATTTTAATTATGCAAATTTAATTAATATTTTTCTCCTTTTTTTCAAGAGAATGACAAGCAAAAGCAATACGCTTGCTTTAATATCCTTCCACAATTAAATAGCTGCGGCCAATATATCTCTTGCCTTTCGATGCACGACCTGAGGGAGGCGGATTATTCGGGTCAATTGCCTTAGCGCCTTCGATTGAAATTCTATCAGCATCGATGCCATTTGACACAAAATACTCTTTGATTGAATTACTACGTTGCTGAGTCAGACTTAAATTTTCATCAGGATTTGCGTTCTCATCAGGGTAAGAAACGATTTTGACTTTTACTGTTGGATTGGATTTTAAAAGATTGATATAATCAGAGAGGAATACGTCCACACCGTATTTTAATTTGGATTTTCTCGTTTCAAAGAGTTTCACGGGTATTTGCACTTTTGTTTGTTCTTTTTTTGGAATAATGAGAAAATCTTTTGAATATTCGAGATACTTATCAGTCATGGGTATTTGAATAGAATATGTATACTTCATATAATCGAAATCTGAAAAGCGAATTTCATAAGTCATACCTGGCTTTAATCCTGTAATAAAATAGCTTCCATCAACCGCATTGCTTTTTATTTTATTAATTCTTTGACCATTTTGATCAAATATCTCAATATTAACGCCCAGTGGTTGATAATTCGTGATATCATAGACTCTGCCTCCAATTGATACAACTGCCTGCACAAGTTGCGAATTTGCGCTCAATAGTAGAAATGGAAGACAGAAAACTGCAAATATTAATATTTTTTTCATATTATAAACTCCTTATTTTTTGCCTTTTTTAATAGGTGCAACGGTTTTATTAAGTAATCTGATTGTTCCATCATCGCAAGCAATTGCAATAATGCTGGCATCGGAAACAATATCCACGCTCCATATACCAACGCCTGTGTCCATATCCATTAATAGATTTGGACCTGTGATATCCCATAATTTTACGTGTTTGTCAAGACTGCCTGTCACAAGTGTTTTATTATCAGCAGCAAATGAAACATCTTGAACCAAATCATTGTGTGCTTTGAATTTTCGAAGGATTCCGCCATTATTTGCATCCCAAATTATAACTTCCCCGTTTATATCGGAAGATGCTAATAATTCACTATCAAAGCTATATAACACTGATAATACAGGTGCGCGGTGTCCTCGCAAAACCATTAGCGGTGCTTCTTTTGTTAAATCAGTTGACCAGATTCGGACAGTGCTGTCATCACTTGCGCTTGCAATAGTTCTGCCATCATAACTATATGCAACATTGTTGGTCGGTTCGGTGTGTGCCCTTAAGGTTTTAACTTCTGTTCCCGTTGCAACATCCCAAAGTTTGACAGTCTTGTCAAAACTTGTACTTGCTACAAGTGAAGGATCGTTATCTTGGTCGAAATAAACTCCGATAACGGGACCAGTATGACCGCGGAGAACCTTTAATTCAACCCCTGTTTGAACATCCCATATACGCACAGTTTCGTCTTCGGAACCACTAACGAGCAAGTTATCATTACCCGAAAAAGAAACATTATAGACTGCTCCAAGATGTCCAACAAGTGTTTTCAATTCTTTACCATCAGGTAAACTCCACAATTTGATTGTTTCGTCCAATCCACCTGTTGCCATCATTGTATTATCTTTGTTGATGAAAACCGCTAAAGCTTCATCATTATGCTTGCCTATTGTTGTCATCTTGTAATTCAATGTTTGAGCCTCAGACATTGAAGGAGCAATCGACACAATAAGAATTAATAGAGCAATAAGTCGTCTCATTTTAATCATTTCATTTTCTCCAAAAAACAACTAACTAAAAAAACTAATTTAAATAAAATTTATGAAATAAACCAAAAAAATTGAAACTTTATTTCATTAATATTTATCATAAAATGCGTAATCAATACTTTTGCAAAATTTTATTTCTTATAAATTATTTAACTTTGCAAATAATTTTAAAAAGATATTCAATGAGAATTACACAATACATCTTTTTTATAATAATCTTTGCATTATTGTCAAGTTGCAATGATGGGCTAAGCCCACAATTAGAGCAGAAAGCAATTTTACAAGGCACTATAATATATCAGAGTGGCATAAATTCATGGCCTCCGCAAGATTCATTAAAAGATTTGAGGGTAGTAGCTTTCAAACATTTCCCTCCTCAAAATATTATTGAAGAAATCCTAAGCGGTTCGGCATATTACACCCAAGAGACTTTGCCTTTTTTTGTCGATTCTTCGCATTTCGCAATTGAAATACCCGATGCTCCTGTTTTGTTGCAATATATTGCAGTTGCTCAGCAGTATGGCGGATTAATGGATTGGCGAGTGATTGGCGTCTATAAAGCGGGTAATTCAGACACAGCCTCAATCTTATCTATTAACAAATCTGAAACAAAGAATATCACTATCTCTGTTGATTTTAACAATCTTCCTCCACAACCTTTTTGATTTAATATGAATAATAAAATTAAATATACAATTTCGCTTTTCTTATTCTTATTATTAGCTTACAAAAGTTCTGCAGCTGATAATTTTTCATTAACAGGAACAGTTTTCGATCAATCTACTAATGAAGCAATTATCGGTGCAACCGTCCAACTGGAGCGCACTTCTTATGGGACATATACTAATAAGTTAGGCGAATATACGCTGAAATCCATTCCAAGAGGAAATTATGTCATAATCGCTTCTGCAGTTGGATACGAAACTCAAAAGCAACCAATTGAATTGATTTCTGACACCACTCTATCTTTCAATCTTGCTCCAAAAGTGTTCAAGACTAACGAAATTATCATCACAGCAAACAAGCAATTCCAGAGCATTCAGGAAATATCTAATTCTGCCTTTGTTATTGAACAGAAGTCATTTAACACAACGAACCAATTCAATTTTGAAGAAATTCTCAAAACCGTTCCAGGAGTTGAAGTTTATAAAGAAAATGTAAGCATCCGCGGTTCCGATGGATTTGACTTCGGTATTGGCTCAAGAACCTTGATGATGCTTGATGGTATTCCGCTAATGTCGGGAGATAATGGAGATTTGAAGTTCAATATTATTCCATTTTCCGATATTGATAGAATTGAAGTGGTCAAAGGTGCTGGCTCTGCACTTTACGGGACAAGCGCAATTGGTGGTGTTATCAATCTCATCTCAGCAGAACCTTCCGAGCAAGGCGAATTTAATTTTGATTCATTTTTTGGTTTATACACTAAGCCAACATATAAATCTTGGGAATTTTCATCTTCTCCAACAAATAAATATGGTATCCAAGCTGCTTATGGAAAAAAATTTGGTTCATTAGGAATGATAGTATCTGGTAATTATCTTCGTGATGAAAGTTATCGATTATACGACGATTCCTATGCGTATTCAGGATTTACTGAACTAAGTTATGATTTTACCAATGCAAGCAAGCTGAAAATTTACGGTTTATTTTCGCTTTCTGATAATGCAGATTGGGTATACTGGAACAGTTTGGATAGTGCCACACGTCCGCCAACAAGCACAAACTTGGATTCGCGCTTTATCAGCTCAAAATCATTGATTGCTGCGAATTATAACCACATATTTTCTGAAAATATATTCTTGAATTTTAAAACAAGTGCCTTTTTTACTCATTTTGAAAATAATTATTCATCCTCTAACCCCGATTATCGTCAGAGCGATGCCTTGTCGCTTTTCAATGAATTGCAGTTGACTAATCATCTCTCTGATTGGCTTTTGCTCACTTCGGGGGTTGCTTTCACAAGCAATACAATTGATGCATCAATGTATGGGAATCAACTACAACAAATATATTCAGGATATTCGCAAGCAGAATTCGCGTATTTAAAGAATTTAATAATAACAGCAGGATTTCGGTTAGATTATGAAACAGGTAGAAATTTCGACGATAACTTTGAGATTTCTCCAAAATTTGGTTTCAATTATAAATTATTGGATAATTGGCGACTGCGTTCATCCATTGGTAAAGGATTTCGAGCGCCTGCTATTGCTGAACGTTTTGCTACTTTGTCATATCAAGGTTTTCGCGTAAAGGAAAATTTAAAATTGAAACCCGAAGATAGCTGGTCTTTTGAGATTGGAACGAATTATACAAATTACACTATTTTACCTTTTGAAATCGATTTGTCATTATTCGATAATGAATTTTATAATCTTATTGAACCCGCTTTCACTGACCAAGCATTCTCTACAATTGAGTTCCAGAATTTGACTCGCGCGAGAATTCAGGGAATCGATGTAATGTTAAGGGCGCAATTGTTGCCTTCATTGGGCTTGCAAACTTCATTAACATATATGGATCCAAGAGATTTAACATTGAATGCAGTATTGAAATTCCGAGCGAAATTGCTATCTATTTCATCAATTTATTTTAAATCAAACAATTATGAAATCCGTTTGAATTATCATTATTCCAGCAAAGTAGTGGAAATTGATGAAAAAGCTGCATTCCAAGTGAAAGATGCCGATGCACGAGTTCCAATTCATATTGTTGATCTTTTCTTAACTTATAATATGCAAAATGTGATGGGGCGAAATTTAACAGTTTCACTTAATTGCTATAACTTATTGAATTATTATTATACATATATGATCGGGAATTTGGGTGCTACAAGACTTATCGGAATTTCGTTAAGTTTGGGAATATAAAATGAATGAAATTTCTACAGTGAATAATGAAAAAATTACAAATCCAAAGCAATCTGAGGGAAATTTCTGGATTTTTCTTGTTATTGCTATAATCACCGCTGCACTTTGGCAGTTCCAAATTGGTAGATATATTCTATATCCTTTTGCTATTCTCGGCACATGGTTTCACGAAATATCGCATGGATTAGCAGCGTTAATTTTGGGCGGAAATTTTCATAAATTGGATCTTTATCCCAACGGTTCAGGTATTGCATATTATAGCGGAGATTTATTTCTGGGAAACTTTGGAAATGCATTAGTTGCAATGGCAGGTCCAATGGGTCCTGCATTGTTCGGTGGTTGCTTAATTTTAGCTTCAAAAAATAAGAATTCGGCAAATATTTTCTTAACTCTCTTTGCAACTTTTCTGATTATATCTGATATTATTTGGATACGAACAGCATTTGGAATAATAATTATTGGGATCATCGCCATTCTATTATTTTTATTATCGAAATTTGGCAGTGATCAATTTAAAATTATTTCCTTGCAGTTTCTTGGTATGCAAGCGATTATGAGTATTTATTTATCAATAAATTATCTTTTTTCGAAAAGTGGGGGGATCGGAACAAATATTTACTATTCTGATACACAGGTAATTGAAAATTATCTAATTTTGCCTTATTGGATTTGGGGAATTTTGATCTTAGTTATTTCGGCACTAATTTTGATATTTTCTTTAAGATATGTATACTTTTCAAAAAAAGTGGAAAAAAATTGACAGTATTGAATAAAATTTAAAATAAATATTATTAAAAGAAGAAAATATGAATTTTTTCAGAGATATTTATTCATATTTTCAATGTTTTTTAGTAATTTTAAAGTTTAGAAAAATGAAATTTAAAAATAAATAAATAGGTATATTATGAAAAAATTATTCACAAGCACAGGACTGATATTTGCCTGCCTATTTCTCTTTGTGGGAAATATTTATTCGCAGATAGGTCAGACAAATCCAACACCCTACATCTTGTCAAATGGGAATTATTCTTTTACGCAATGGGATAACACAAATCCCGCTCTAACGTATCCAGCAAATATGATTTTTCATACAACAACAATGCTTGATGCCCCAATCGATGCAAACTTTGATGCTGATTGGACAGCTGAATATAATCTCACGTCTTCAGCAAGGTTTGAAGGAGCTGGTACGAATGGTATTGCAATGGTCAATACTAGCACCACAAATAGTGGGCAGGGCTTTGTTGGTGAAGTTGTTCTTGCTTTAGATGCAACAAACCGAACTCAAATCGAAGTCGGCTGGACGGGAGCATTTATGGATATAGAGGGCTCAACAAGTCGAGTTTATGCTATTCGTTTGCAATATAGAATTGGTGAGACAGGTAATTGGAACGATGTTTATGATGGACTTGGTAATATCGAAGAATACAATTTCTCGGATTATACAATGACAGGTGCATTAACACCACCGGATGTTAAAGTATTTAACCCTATTACTTTGCCAAGTGAAGTTGATAATCAACCTGTTGTGCAATTACGCTGGGTTTATTTTCAAAAAGTGTCAGGGAGTGGTTATCGACCACGCTTGCGAGTTGATGAAATTAGTGTAATGAGTGAATCACTTATAGGAACGCCAACACAACTTACAGCTACAAGTATTATTCCTGCTGAACAATTGCAGAACATACCTGCTTATATAACCTTGCGAAGTACTGATGCCAATGGAGTTCCAAAATTTGTTAATTCAAATACAACAATAAAAGCAACCCTTACTTCTGGAAATGGTCAATTAACCGGCACAACAGTTAAAACAATGTTAGCAGGAACAAATTATATAACCTTTGACGATTTAATATATAATCAGTTGGGCGATGCACAAATCACTTTTACTGCTACTTATGGCGATGCACTTGCACCCTTGGCGGTAAATTTGCGATACTATCCAGCCCCCACTAGTGCAGTATTTAATGAATTATATGGCAAAGGGAATGTTGGCTTGATTCATCATCCATTTTCCGTCAAGATCCTTAATGCAGACGGGACGGTTAATTCAAGATATAGCAATATTCCTATTACTTTCAAAATGATTTCAGGACCTGCGCCTATTGGTGGAACTTTAACTAAAAATGCAGTTAATGGGATTGCTATATTTGATGACATTAATTTTACAATGGCGGGTCAATATTTTGTGAGTGCAACTGCACCAGGTCTTCCAGATCCAATGCAAGTGCAAATAGACATTAAAGCAATACCCATTTTTGGAGAAGTTATTGTCCCAGATTATATAAGTACTCCTTTGTCATCAACAAATGAGACAATCCCTTCTTATGCACTTATCAAATTCACGGGACTTAATGAAAACACTGAATATACATTTACTACAAGTGGTATACTTCCATCTGAAATTTCAGATCCTGCAATAACAGGAGCGGGTAATAATATATACTATGACTATTCAACTGACTCGTATAATTATACATCAAGTTCTCCAAATCTAAGGGATCCATTAAACCGTTCCGTATTTAAAACAGGACCAGGCGAAACTACAAAATCAATTTGGATAAACCTCGTGCCAACTCCAGATTCGAGATTTGCAGTAGGAAATTCAGTTAATTGGTGTGTTTATCTTGCTAATGCTTATGGCGATTTAATTTCAAGAAATGTTTCAACAAAAGTTTCATCTTGCATTCAATTTGGAACTGAAACAGATGAAGCAACAGGAATATATGACGTAACTTCTCGATTAGCACCAAAGAATTTTCTTGTTTATTATGATTTTGTCGGAAATCTAATTTCAACAGCAATCGTCCAAGACGACGGCGCCACTCTTGGGTTTCCATCCCAAATACCTGCTTATTATGAAAATATTGATGGCATTAATTCAGCTTGGGGTACTTTCTTGCCAAACAATTTACCTGACGGTTTAGCAAAAATTGAAGAATACTCACCTAATGGAAACTTATTATATACATGGAGTGATGAAGATGGAATTTGGGGAGCAGTTGATACTCGAAACCCAAATGGCGGTAGTTCAAATGCTATCTATTTTGAAACTCCTTATGTTGCATTTACAAATCTGAACAATTATTCAGAATTATGCAATTTTGGACAAATTGATATAACTTTCGATTATCATGGGACTGCTTTATTGAGCATTGATGTGTCTTCTGATGGCGGAAGCACTTGGTTGCCCGTTGCTAGTGAAATTGATCCAAGCGAAGGACATTATCTCTGGACAGTGCAAAGAGAAACATATTCAGGTGTACCATTGTCATTCAGGATATATTCAACTGAGCATCCATATATGATGCAACAAATTGATGGTGTTGTTATTTTTGACGTTCCTGAAATTATACAGCAAACTCAATCCGATGTTTATTGTATTGATTCTGAAGTTTCAATAGGCGTGGTTGCAACAGGTACTCAATTGCAATACCAATGGTATAGAGACGGAGTGCTTATTCCGGGTGCAACATTATCTTATTATTATTTCCCAAGTATAAAATATGATAATTCAGCTATTTATACTTGTGTGATTTCCAATCCTTCTAATGGATATGGAGAAGAGCGTTGCCAATCTGTTACAACAGAAGATATAGTCGTTTATGTGGCAAGACCTACTACCATTGCTAAACAACCTGAAACGATGTATATCAATATAGGCGGAAGCGCATATTTTGAAGTTGATCCAGCTGCAAATGGAATTCCACCATCATATACATTTACTTATCAATGGTTTGTCAATGGTGCTCCCGTAGTTAATAGCAATAGAATTCAAGGAGCTTCTTCTCGCAAATTATATTTCAAAACTGTTTCTTCCAGCGATTTAAACAAACAATATGTTTGCCGTGTTTCTGCACTTTGTGGAGTTGCGTATTCAGACACTGTGCAATTGAGCCAAAGCGAAATTTCATTCAGTACCCAACCACAAGATAAAAGCGTTTGCGAAGGTACTGATATTACTTTGACAACAGTCGTAAAGAATACTAATAATCTGACTCTTAAATATTATTGGATGAAGGGCAACTATAGACTATCTGATAATATTCATATCTCAGGCTCCCAAACTCCCGAATTAACTATTTTCAATACTAATGCAGGCGATATTGGCAATTATTATCTCGTCGTTGAAGTTGTTGATAAAGGATATAAAATATTTTCGACAACTGCTGCAGTTTGGGTCACTACACAACCTGTAATTATTAGCCAATCACCGGCAAGCGTTTCGGTCAATCTTGGACAAAAGCTTGAACTCTTTGTAAATGTCGAAAGCACTACTGATAATTTAACTTATGAATGGTCAAAAGATGGGGCAGTTCTCTCCAACCAAATAAGCGACAAGCTCGTAATCGATATTGTTGCCGCAGAAGATGGCGGAACTTATGTTTGCAAGATTAAAAATGATTGCGGTGAAGTAATATCCAGCCCAATTCTTGTTGGTATTGTCACACCTGGTATTACAGGGGTCAATGATTTTTGCGATTGTGAATTTGAAATTCTATCACCTCGACCCAATCCTACTTCAGGAGTGTCTGATATTCAGATTAACTTAGCTAAATCATTTACAGTTTCATTAGATATGACTAACGTCCTTGGTCAAATTGTATATTCACGTGAAGCATCTACTTATGGAGCAGGATTAAATCATTTTGAAATTGATTTCACAAAATTAAATCTTAATGATGGAGTCTATTTTGTTAATATTAGGACTGAAAACAAAGTATTTACAAAGAAAATTGTATTTATGAAGTAATCCTCAGAATTAGTTTTTCATTTTTTATTTCCTTTTTTAAAATTAGGCTATCTCGGAAGAGGTAGCCTTTTTTATTTGAATTTTTCAGATAATATTTGCATTTTGCAGGGACGAGGACGTCTGAGCTACGGGAACATCACGAATTGCAAGGGCACGCGTTGCAATAT
>DIEP01000148.1 GCA_002418685.1 Ignavibacteria bacterium UBA5771 | reverse complement strand
GCTTTACTTCGACGGGATTAGATATCATCGAGGAAGTAATAAATATATCACCAAAGGTTCGTGAAAAATATCCTAACTCTGTTTTCTTTGGTGGGCAACTTGTTTTTGAAAAAGATACCCTAATGAATCGAGTTTTGCATAATTATACAAGCTTCGAAATTCAGAAAAGATTGTATCAACAGGGTGTGCAATTTGTTTTGCTTCCAATTAAATTGTAAAAGAATTGTAGAAGGCAGATTCCCGGTATCCCAATCTGTGTGCAAGAAAAAGAGAGGGGAACACCCCCCTGCCCCCTCTTATGAAGAGGGGGAGAGATGGTTTCAGAATATGCGATGCTCCAGCGTCAAATACCCGTATTTGTTATTACTTAAATATTATTTGTAAACACACGTCTAAAAACGTTTTATAGATAACGCGGATCTGTGTTCCTTACAAAAGTTCAAGAAATATTTGTTCTTACAAGGAAAAGCGCATTTGTAATGAAGGACATAATTATAAATTGAGAAGAATATATATAATAAATAAAAAAACAGGAATCAAATGAATATTGCCGTTTTATTTGGAGGAATATCTCCCGAAAGAAATGTCTCAATTGTTGGTGGAAAAGCAGTTGTGGAAGCTCTCCGCTCCAAAGGACATAAAGTTATACCAATTGACCCCGCCTTGGGCAATGATTACCAAAAAGCAGAAGATGAAATCGCTGATATGATGCAACTTCCCAGCGATGAGGAACTACGAGGATTCCATACAAAGAATTATATTGACACAATTGCCCTGCCAATCTTTAATGATATTGATATAGCCTTCATCGTTCTGCACGGGAAATATGGCGAAGACGGGCTTATTCAAAGTCTTCTCGAATTGCGTGGTGTTCCTTATACAGGTAGCAATGTGAAAGCAAGTGCCCTATCAATGGACAAAGCAACTTCCAAAAACCTTTTTGCAGCATCAGGAATACTAACACCTCCATGGTTAGTGATACGCGAGAATGATGCAGATGATCCCGAAATATTCAAAGATATTAGGAAAGAACTGGGCAATGAAATTGTGTTCAAGCCTAATGATCAAGGGTCTTCCGTTGGTATTTCGATTGTGATGAATGGCAATCTTGATGAAATAGAAAAAGCTTATCAATTGGCTCATAAATATTCAGATACCGTTTTAGTTGAGAAATATATTCCGGGTAGAGAAATAACTGTTGGCTTGATTGGTGGTGAGGCATTGCCTGTAATTGAAATTGTTCCCGAAGAGAAATTTTATGATTATGAACATAAATATACAAAAGGAAGAACCCAATATATTTGCCCCGCAGATTTGAGCGAGGATATTGAAGAATTCGTGCAATCAATCGCTGTGGTTGCCAATAATATCATTGGTGCAAGGGGCTTTGCAAGGGCTGATTTTCGCTTTACTCCCGAAAATGAACCATATCTGCTAGAGCTTAATACAATCCCTGGATTTACTACGACAAGTCTTGTTCCAATGGCTGCAAAAGAAGTCGGCATCGAATTCCCCGATTTGTGCGAAAATATTATTAATTTAGCATTAAATAAATAAGACAATGACAAAAGATATTCAACTCTGCGCACTGGGCAATGGATTGGTAGACCTTCAGTTCTATATAAATGATGATGAACTTGAAAGATTGAATGCAAAAAAAAGCGAGATGCGCTTAATTTCAGATGAAGAATTCAAATTGCTAATCGAATACAGCAAAACGCATAAATTCCATCAAATGAGCGGTGGCTCCGCAGCAAATTCGATCATTGCATTTTCCAAAATGGGCGGGAAAGGTGGTTTTATTACTGTCCTTGGAAATGATGATTTCGGGAAATTTTATGCCAATGAATTCAAAGAACTTGGAATAACTCTTGAAACTGAATTCCTTGATACCTATCCAACGGGTATATGCTTTATTTTTATCTCACCCGATTCTGAAAGGACAATGCTCACTTACCTTGGCGCCACATCCCATATTGCACCTAAGCATATCAATGAAGATCTTATTGCTCGTTCTGAGTGGCTTTATGCAGAAGGTTATATGTTTTCACAAAAGGATAGCACTGATGCCCTTTTTAAAGCATTTGAATTATGCAAAAAGAATAATACGAAAATTGCTTTAACTTTCTCAGATGTTTTTATCACCGAAAATTTTTCTGATAAAATCAATGAGATTCTGCCTTTATGTGATTTAATATTTTGCAATGAAAATGAGGCAAAAACCTTTACAAAGGAGGACATGCCCGATAAAGCGATCGACAAATTATTCAGTATGACTCATAATGCAATTATTACTCAAGGCAGCAAAGGTTCCATAATTAAATGGGGACAAGATATTTATGAAATTCCAAGCTATCCCGCAAGTCCAATCGACGCAACAGGAGCGGGAGATATGTTTGCAGGTGTATTTCTCTATGGAATTATAAGTCTTGCGAACCCGATGCTTGCTGGGCATTTGGCATCGCTTTCAGCAGCAAAGGTGGTTTCGCAGATGGGAGCACGAATGTCAGCCGATTATGATGAAATAAAGAATCAAATCATTGGCGGGACTAAATAAAAATTGTTGTGGCAGTAGCAGAAGTGCCACAGATGTCTCGGTCTGTGTGAAAAGGTAATGAGATTACTTCGCAAGAATACTTGCTTGCAATGGCGGGGCAAATTAAACTTTATAATTAGCAAAATTCGTGAATTGTTGCTATGGAATTACAAAACTGTCGCATCTCATAAAATTCACTATTTTGCACTTTTCGGGAATCAATTACAACTTTCTTTGTGTTTAATAGTCTATTATTTTTAAATTTATGAATTAAATAATGAAGAATATTATTAGCAAATTGCGATTTACTTTCATTTTTCTTTTATTTATTTTGTCCATTGGTCCCGCATTTGCTCAATCAGGTATAACATTTCCTGAATTTTCAAAGCGTTTTGAGGCATATTTCGATAAAGAAATGATACTTGATATAAAGAAGTATTTACCAAATGATGATAAATACCTGATTTGGGGAATGGATGTCGGCGATTTCTCGGGCGATGGCAATAATGATGTTGCTGTGTCAATTAAAATTTTGAATGAGAAAAAAAATGTAGTACATCCCTTTTTATTTGTTGATATGTATGGATATTTTGTCAAAGTAGGCGAATTTGAATTCCCTTTCATTGATTTACCGTTGGAAGTCGGCGCTAATATTAAAGACGGCACTTGCTATATAACTCAAAAGATTGGACCTTCAAATTGGAATTATTATGGATACCGTTTTGAAAAAGGTGTGCTTATTAATTCCGAAGAATTTTCCTCACAGAAATTCGATTTTTATACAATTGATAAGAATACTGATTATATAAATTTGAAATCTAAGGAAGTTATTGCCGAAAATAAAACAAATTTTGAAAAATATAGGAATGAATACTATCTTATACCCGCTTATAATCGGGGAAGATTGATATACACAGGTTTTCAGAATAAGCTTGTGATTGACAAAGTCGAAAGTGCTATAAAAGGCGCTTATTTCTGGGAAGGACCGAAAGATGCAAATTTCGAAGTCTACGCTGTCTATGATGATGAGTATCTCTATTTCAATTTTAATATTTATGATGATCAAATAATTCCCAAAAAATGCGATTCATGTATAGGAGATTATGTAAATGTATGGTTCAACACAAATATGGCAGGAAAAGATGTATCGCCATATCAAATCAAGGGATCGAATTTAATATTTCCTGCAAATCAAGCGAAGGGAATTTATAGTTTTATGCTTGCACCAGGGGATTTTGTGGATATACCGTCATTTGTTACTGTTTCTTCAAATGATTATATCACTTCGCTACAACAAATATCGACAATCAATATTCGCACAAGTTCCAATATCATAAAAGATGGTTATAATATGCAAATCCGTATTCCTTTCACAATAATTGGAATTGATCCTGTTGAATTTTCTAAGAATATATTTCAAATTGCATGCACAATTGAGCTCCACGATATTGATAATGAATTTCGACCTGAGGAGGAAACAGTTCTTGCCACTTCAAATTTCGATTATTTAAATCCCCCCACATTTGGTCGGCTTGTATTAGTCCCAAATAATCAATGGTTTGGGAAGTGCCATAATACTTATGAGCAGGATATTCTGCAAACTTTATTAGAATATGGCTTTTGATGGGAAAATATTAATAAATGCCAAATAATAAAATTAAGAAGGATAATAGTTCACTTTTGAGATCGGCAGGTCCATTCCTAAATCTGGGGACTGAACTTGTCACTCCAATTATATTAGGAGGGCTGATTGGCTCGTGGATTGATAAAAAAAATGGTACTTCCTTCTGGATTATCATTTTACTGCTGTTCGGCATATTTATTGGTTTCTATAACTTCTTCAGAACTATTAAAAAGTACAATAAAGATTAAGCCGTAAATGTTCCCATCAGTAATTGCTGCAATTCTATTAAATATCGTACTCTTCCTCATCAGTTTGCTTGTTTTCAGAATAATAAAAAATAAATCTATTGAAAAGACAATGAAGATATGGACAATTGGTATGTTCAGCAAATTCGTTTTACTTTTATTATTTATCTTTTTTTTAGCAAAGCCACTAAACTTGCTTACATCTGCCTTTGGAATAACATTCGGAATATGTATGTTTGTTTTTTTGATGATAGAAATAATACTATTAAACAAGCAAAAGATATAAAATGAAACTTTTTTTTATTAATTTTGCATTTTATATTGTTTAGGATTATGGCAAATCTTTCCGAAGCTCAGGGAATGCAACATCAAAATACACAGCAAAACATAAGCAGTACGGATTCATCTCATAAAGAGCAATCACAGGGTGGAAGCAGTGATCTTTTTAACGATATTTTGACTTCTGAACTGCTCAATCATCACGGTGTTAGCTACTTTGATGCTTTCCATCTTGATTTGCCTGTTATTCTATATGATGACAAATTCTATTTCTATCCTTCGATGAAATCGATGAATCAGAAGGGTATTTATAAAGAAGAGCATCACGCAATTATCAAGGCAGAAACAGGATTGCCTCCAAAACTCGATTTATCGATAACTTCACTTGTTTTCTATGAATGGATAGGAATGCTAATCATTCTTATTGGAGTGATTTTCTCTGCAAGGAAATATAAAAAACGGGAAACAAAGGCACCACACGGCATTCAAAATGTTTTTGAATATGCTTTCTTTTTTGTTCGCGATGAAATTGTTCTGCCAACAATCCCAAGTCTTAAGCTTGCGACACAGTTAACGCCATATTTTATTGGACTGTTCTTCTTTATTTTGATGATGAACTTGCTTGGTTTATTTCCTGGAGCACACACTCCTACGGGCAATATTGCAGTGACGGCAGCATTGGCAATTACGGCATATTTTGTGATTAACGGAAGCGCAATAAAAGAGATTGGGTTATTGGGATGGTTAAAAGAGCTGTCGGGAGGTGCGCCAATGTATCTCCTTATAATAATGGTGCCGATTGAAATTGTCTCAATGTTTACAAAGCCATTTGCACTCACTATCCGTCTTTTTGCAAATATGATAGCGGGGCATGTTATAATTTTGAGCTTACTTGGTTTAATCTTTTTATTCCAGATACTTGCAACTGTTCCGTTTATTAGTTTGTTTATTTTGTTCATTTATTTTCTGGAATTGCTTGTGGCAGTACTTCAAGCATATATATTTACAATATTAACTTCGGTATTTGTCGGGCTAGCGGCTAGTCCGCATTCCGAAGGTCATTAAACAGATAATTAATATATTTTTATTAATAAATTAGAAAGGAAAAATTATGGAACCTCAAGCATTTGCTTATTTAGCAGCCGGTATAGGTGCATCAGTTACAGTTGTTGGCGCAGGTCTTGGAATTGGTAAATTAGCTGAATCTGCTCTTGAATCAGCAGGTCGTCAACCCGAAGCATATAGCAAATTGCAAACTATGATGATTATTGCAGCAGCTCTTATCGAAGGTATAGCTTTGTTCGCAGAAGTCATCAGTTTCTTGCTTGCATTAAAATAAGTTGCTTCTATTTGTTTTTATTATTCTTTTTGATAAAGAATAGTTAAATATTTTGATATATCAGAAGTTTATTTAACTATGCTTCTGATAAATTTTATTGGATTAAATTAAATTTAAAGATATGGATAAACTTCTTTCTGTCGATCCTGGGCTAATGATTTGGTCTATAGTTAACTTTTTGCTATTTCTTTTGATTCTTGTCAAATTCGGCTATAAACCCATCGCTAAAGCTTTACACACAAGAGAAGAGAGTATTAACAATGCAATTAAAGGCGCAGATGATGCAAATCAGCGTGCTAATGAGTTAGTTGCTGCAACAGAGCAAAAATTAGCAGATGCAACAAAAGAAATGAACTTATTAATTGCAAAAGGTCGCGAATCCGCTAATGAAATTATCCAAAAAGCAAGAGATGAAGCAGAAAAAATTCGACAAGAAAAAATCGAACAATCTGTTAGAGAAATCACTCTTGCCCAAGAAAAAGCATTCAAAGAATTGAAAAAAGAAATTGGCAGTATTGTGATCCAAGCTACTGAGAAAATATTAGAGGAGAAACTAAATCCCGATACTGATTATAAACTTATTGAAAGTTATATTCAAAAACTTTCCAAGAATTAAAGAATCTGAAAAATGACGGAAAAAAGAATTTCTCAAAGATATGCTAAAGCATTGTTTCTTATTGCACAAGAAGAGAAAACAATGGAAACGATCTATAATGATGTCCTGTATATTCAGAAGGTGCTTAAAAGTTCTCGCGCTCTTCGGTTGATGCTAATTAATCCAATTATAAGCCCTTACAAAAAAATACGTGTGTTCAATGATATTTTTAAAGAGAGTGTTCAAGCTATTACTCTTAGATTTCTTGTTTTCCTTGTGAAAAAAAATCGAGAAGGTCTGCTATCCAACATTATTTTAGAATTCATTGATATGTATAATACTTTGAATAATTTGCTTGAAGTGGAGATAGTGTCTGCTATTGAATTGAATGATGCAATTCGAAAAGAAGTTATTAGTAATGTTGCAAATATGACAAATAAAACTATTCTACCAAAATTTATAATAAATCCCAAAATTATTGGCGGAATTCAATTGAAATATGATGATTATTTATACGATGCATCATTGAAAAAGCAATTAGAAAATCTAAATTATATTTTAACTAATTAGATGAAAAAAAAGGAAATTAAATAAATGTATGAATTAAAACCTGAAGAAATATCATCCATTCTTAAAAGAGAATTAGCCGGCTTCGATAAAGAAATCGATATTGAAGAGGTTGGGACAGTTCTCCAAGTTGGGGATGGTGTTGCCCAAGTTTATGGATTATCAAAAGTAATGTCAAGCGAGCTTGTAGAGTTCCCTAACGATGTGACCGGAATGGTATTAAACCTTGAGGAAGATAGCGTTGGCGTAATTCTTTTTGGCGAAGATAAACTTGTAAAGGAAGGTGATATAGTTAAACGCACAGGTCGAATTGCGTCAGTTCCCGTTGGTGATGAATTGCTCGGAAGAGTCATTACTCCAATTGGTATACCAATCGATAACAAAGGAGAAATCAAAACAACTCAAATTCTACCAATCGAACGGAAAGCACTCGGAGTAATAGACCGTCAACCTGTGAAAGAGCCTCTGCAGACAGGTTTGAAAGCAATCGACGCTATGATCCCAATCGGTAGAGGACAACGCGAATTGATTATTGGGGATCGTCAATCAGGTAAAACTCAAATTGCAGTTGACACCATCATTAATCAAAAATTCACCCATACTCCTGAAGCCAAGCAACTTGGTATTGAACCTGTGTATTGCATTTATGTTGCTATTGGACAGAAAGCTTCGACGGTTGCTCAATTAGTTGCTACTTTCGAAGAATACGGAGCAATGGATTACACTATCGTAGTTGCAGCCAATGCTTCCGATCCTGCACCTTTGCAATATATTGCACCCTATAGCGGTTGCTCAATTGGTGAATATTTTAGTGATAATGGTCGCCATGCTTTGATTGTTTATGATGATTTATCCAAACATGCTGCTGCTTATCGACAAGTCAGTCTATTGCTACGACGTCCACCTGGAAGAGAAGCATATCCCGGTGATATATTCTATTTACATAGCCGATTGCTTGAAAGAGCTGTAAAATTATCCAATGAAAAGAAAGGTGGTTCGCTCACAGCACTTCCCATTATTGAAACGCAAGCAGGAGACGTTGCTGCATATATCCCCACAAATGTTATTTCTATTACTGATGGACAGATATATCTTGAACCAGGTTTATTTAATTCGGGTATACGTCCTGCTTTGAATGTTGGTATTTCTGTATCGCGTGTCGGTGGAAATGCTCAAATAAAAATTATGAAAAAAATCGCAGGGAAACTTAAGATTGAGCATGCTTTATTCCGTGAATTGGAAGCTTTTACTCAATTTGGATCTGATTTGGATAAATCTACTATGCAAAGATTGACAAGAGGGCGAGTAATTACTGAAATTCTCAAGCAACCAACCCTGAAACCAATCCCGACTGAAGAGCAAATCTCATTATTCTATGCTGCTACAAATGGTTATCTCGATAATATACCCCTTAATAAAATTAAGCAATTTGAACGCGATTTCTTTGAATTTATGAGAAATCAGAAAGGCGATTTATTGTATAAAATAATTAAAGAAAAAGATTTGACTGAAGAAATTGACCACGCTTTGAAAGCTGCTTGTGATGAATTTCTTCCAATATTTTTAAAATCAATTGGCAAATGATAATTTTAACGGGCGGAGCAGGCTTTATCGGGTCTAATTTTCTGAGATTACTGAATGATCAAGGTATTGATGATATTATAGTTGTGGATAATCTCGGAAGTTCCAATAAATGGAAAAATCTTGTTGGCAAAAAATTTACTGATTATATCCATAAATCAAAATTCCTCGATGAAATACACAAATTCAAAAATATTGATGCTATATTTCATTTTGGAGCATGTTCGCGCACTACCGAATCAGATATCGATTATTTAATTGAAAATAATTATCATTATAGCATCGAATTAGCAAAATTTGCCATCGAAAATAATGCTCAATTCATCTATGCCAGCAGCGCTTCTACTTATGGGAATGGTGACCAAGGATATTCGGATGCTACCTTTGATGAGCTGAAATCCCTGAATGGTTATGGCTATTCAAAACATCTTTTCGATTTATGGGTGAAGGCACAGAAATTAGATAAAGTGCTTCTTGGTTTCAAATTCTTCAATGTTTTCGGTCCAAATGAATATCATAAACAAGATATGTCAAGTATGGTCACAAAAGCATTTTATCAAATTAAAGAGACGGGCAAAATTATGCTCTTCAAATCTTATAATTCCCAATATGCTGATGGCAATCAAACTCGCGATTTTATTTATGTAAAAGATGCAAATAAAGTGATTTGGAATTTTTATGAAAATAATATAAAGGGTTTGTATAATTTGGGGACAGGTATTGCTCGCAGTTGGAATGACCTTGCCAATGCCGTATTTAAAGCAATGGGAATTGCTCCTAACATTGAATATATTGAGATGCCCGAAGAATTAAAATTGCAATATCAATATGCAACACAAGCTGATTTGACAAAACTCCGCTCCACTGGTATTGAAATTGCATTCAATTCGCTTGAAGATAATGTCAATGACTATATAGAAAATTATTTACTTAATGGAAAATTGTATAATTAATTAAAGCAAAATGGCAACATTAAGAGACATAAGACAAAGAATTCAATCTGTTATTAGCATCCAGAAAATTACTCAGGCAATGAAAATGGTTGCAACTGCAAAATTGCGTCGCGCACAGAACCAAGTGGAATCTTCCCGACCCTATTTTCAGAAGCTGCGCGAAGATATTACCACTCTATTAATGACTGTTGAAGATGACTTTTCTCACCCCTTTGTTCAAAAAAGAGACAATATTCGCAATATTGCCGTAATTGTTATTGCTTCTGACCGTGGAATGTGCGGAAGTTTCAATTCCAATATTTTTAAGCAAACTATAACGGAAATAACAGGTAATTATGCAAATCTCTATCCTGATGCCACCATTCATATCATTCCGATTGGTAAAAAGACTGTTAGCTTCTTCAACAGACATCCATATCCTATACTTAATTCATATATAAATATTGCCGATCAATTGAAATTCGAACTCGTGCAAGATATATTGAAGCCTTTAGAAGAAAAGTATCTCGATGGCGAAATCGATGCAATTTTTGTCCATTATTCCAAATTTATTAGTCCCGTGAAGCAAGAACCTGATTCGTTCCAATTGCTTCCAATTGATATAAAATCCCAAGATATTAATAAGCAACCCCATAAAAAGCAAAATATTAACTTCATTTTTGAACCGAACAAGAAAGATATTTTGCTAAATTTGATACCAAGATTGATTGATAGCAATTTTTGGAGTGCAATGCTTGAAACTACAGCTGCTGAACATGCAGCACGTAGAACTGCCATGAACAATGCAACCACAAATGCAGGGGATTTGATTCGCGCTCTCAATTTGACTTATAACAACATACGCCAAGCCAATATCACAAAAGAAATTATTGAAATAGTTTCAGCAGCAAACGCTCAGGAATAATCTTCTGGATGTTGCATCGCTGTCATATAACAGCTGTCATTGCGAATTCTTGCGAAGTAATATGTTTGATTAATTAGATTGCTTCGCAAGAATATTTGTTCGCAATTACTTGGTAAATTATTAATTATAAAGTAAAGTTTCTTATTGCTTTATTAGCTTCTTTACCACAAATCCGCTGTTTGTATATATTTTCAATATATAAACACCTGCTGATACATTCGTTAAATCTAATGTGCTTTGATTTCCCAATATTCTTTGACTTTTAATTACTTGCCCTTGCAAATT
>DIEP01000126.1 GCA_002418685.1 Ignavibacteria bacterium UBA5771 | reverse complement strand
TTTTGGCAATTACTTGCACTTAATTTAGAATTGCTTCGGTATTTCATTTTAGCAATTGAAGATATATGATATTTATAAACATAATAGGGGACGCAAATATACGTTCCCTATTATGTATAAATAACCGGCATACAAGAAATTGCGTTTGCTACTTCGAAAATCTTATAATTTAGGGATCTCAATTGCCACTAATCTTGTTGCATTTTGAGATTTAACTTTTAATAGCACAGCATCGCCTGGTTTTTTGGAGTCGATAATTTTCTTTAATTCGCTTGTTGATGTGATTTCTTGCTGATCAGCTGATAAAATAATAGAATTAGGCGTCAATCCTCTCCTTGCCGTAGATGAATTAACGTCAACATTTGACACTAATACGCCGTTTTTCACATCGAATTTATCTTTCAAACTATTTGTTAACGGAGCAACTTCAATCCCAATTTTATCCAGTTTGACGGGCTTCATATCATTATTTCCTAAATCGCTTTTTTTTGCTGACTTCGTTTCTGCGATTTCTCCAGATTCTTCACGTGGAGCAAGAGTTAATTCCTTAGTCATTTCCTTGCTATCACGCCAAATTTTTACTTTTACTTTATCGCCAATTCTATACTTTATAATAATTGTCTGCAATTCATTTGTTGAATTAATATCGTGTCCTTCTATATTGATAATTACATCACCTGGTTGAAGACCTGCTTTTTCAGCGGGTGAATCTTTAATTACATCTTGAATCATAGCACCATAAACCTTTGGCAATTTCACAGATTTTGCAGTAATTTCATCAACATTTGAGATTTGAACGCCAAGCCATGGGCGATTGATTTTTCCGTTATCAATTAAATCTTGGGCAACTCTTTTAACTATATCAATAGGAATAGCAAAGCCATACCCCATAAAACCACCCGTTTGCGTTGCAATTGCAGTATTAATACCAACCAAACTCCCTGATAAATCAAATAGTCCACCGCCACTATTGCCTGGATTAATTGCTGCATCAGTCTGAATATAATTTTCTATTGAATATTGATTGTTTTTTATTCCAAGAGGACCGCGTCCAATTGCACTAATTATTCCACTTGTGACTGTCGAAGTCAAACCCAATGGATTACCAACAGCAATCACAAAATCTCCAATCTTAACATTGTCAATATTCCCGAGATATGCAGGAGTTAACCCTTTAGCATCAATTTTTATTACGGCAAGGTCAGTGGTTGGGTCTGTCCCAATAAGTTTTGCATCGTGTTCTGTTTTATCGTTCAAAGTGACTTTTATCCCGTCTTCTACAGCATTTTCCACAACGTGATTGTTCGTAACAATATATCCATCAGAGCTAATTATTACACCTGAACCGAAACCTTGGGCTTTTCTTTTTTCATTGCCTGGTCCTTGACCCTCATCGCCGAAATCGAAAAAAGGATGAAAATCTCTGAAAAAATCTCCAAAAGGATTTTCTACCGTCGTTTCTGATTCTACAGTGATTGCCACAACTGTTGGGACAATTGCATTACTTGCATCAATAACTGCTTGATTATATTGTTTGACCATATCTGGTATTTGAACGGGAGGAGCATCAGCACCAATCTTTGTATTTGTTTGAGCTGATAAATGCACAAAATCAGGATTTATTATCGCAAGTGCAATAGATACTGTAATTATCGATCCAAGTATAAATCCTAGGATCTTTAATGTTTTTTTCGCCATCGTTTATAACCTTATTTTTTAGATATTATTTTTAATAATGACGATATTATAATTTCTTTATGTTAATAAGATTATTGAGTTTGTAAATATTTTAAATTATATTTTTGTTCCACCTAAAAAGTTATAAGAGTCAATTAGATATGATAAATCAATTTTATGATTTATTTTTCAATTTAGATATACTTTTTATGCTAATCAAAATCGACGACTCTTCCTAAAATTCTGGGTAATTTGAACATTATATTTGTAAACGAGCCGAACATCTGGCTTGTGCTGATAATTACCCCGAATTTTCTCTCATTCATATAATATGGAAAATCAATTCTTACAATATGAGAAGGATTTTGCGATTTTGTCAAATGAACTCTGAGTCCCAACCCTGCGGATTTCTGAAATTCTAAATTTTTTATTTTTTCACCTTGACTCCAACTTGCCCCTAAATCAAAAAAAACAACTGTTGAAAATTGCAAAACATAAAATTCCCATTCAGGGAAAAATCGCAATTCGTAATTTGAAACAAAGCGATTATCTCCCGAAAATTGATTCAAATCTACGCCACGAATACCTGATTCAGTATCCATTATAAGCTGGCGAAATTTATTCCAATTCCAAACTGTTTGCTGAAGGAATCTTCCCGTAAAAAGCAAATTTTTTGCAAAATGAACAAAATAATTTATACTTGCTTCTTGATAAGTATATTTAGCGACCGCCCTATTAGTGAAGGCACTTCCACCCGCAGCAGATAAAAAAATATATGATTTCTGATTGTAAAATGATGCTTCTGCAGAACCCATTATATAATTTAAATTTTCTCCCTTCGAATTTAAGGAAAAAATTTTCCCAATTGATGCAGAACCCCACCCTCCATAAATCAAATCTTCATCGGAAAACGCATTTAACTTATTTACAACATCAAATTTCTGAGATAGAGAAGAAAAATTGAGTAAAAAATATCCCGAATTGTCAAATGCTTGCTCAAATTTAGGGGATGGACGAGTCGCCCAATTAAATCCAAGATATGGTGTGATAAAAAACCTGTCAATTGACCACCAGGCATGAGAATACCATAGTTCCAAATCTGTTTGCTTTTGATTGATCAATTCATATTCTTTGGAAGAATAATAAAAATAATCATTTCCAAATGTGTTATTTGCTAAAGCTCCAAGAGCAAAGCGCGAATTGAGTCTGCGATATGGAATTTCGATAAGTGCCACTTGCTGAGTTTTTATTTTATTGACATATAAATATAAAGAATCTCGAAATTCCGTTCCGGGAAATCTATAATTGTAAAGTTGGAGACCGCCTCCCCATCCAATATTATTTTCAGTTCGATATGCACCTTCAACTTTAAATAATGTGCCTGTGCCAAACAAGTTAAATTCTGTGAATTCAGCACCAATTTTATTAGCATTACCACCAACATTTAATTGCGGTAATGGAAAAGCAGACCATCTATCATGTGTTATGATACTAGCATTATATTGATTATATCCAAGCGAATCTAACTCAATATCGACGGAAGTAAATAGTCCCGTTGCTCGCAAATTTCTTTCGGTTTCATCAATATCGTCGATTGTGGTCATTGCATTTTTATCGAAAAGCAATTCTCCTTTGATTACAGACGGTCTTGTAACGAAGTGTAATGAGTTGAGAATAGGTGATAAGAAGAACCAATCTTTGCCGCCTTCTGAAAAAACATTATTCCGTGTAATTTTAATGTCATTTATCATTAATTCATACGGATATGTTTTATTCTCGACAGTA
The DNA here is from genome assembly GCA_002418685.1 of Ignavibacteria bacterium UBA5771. Taxonomy (GTDB): domain Bacteria; phylum Bacteroidota; class Ignavibacteria; order Kapaibacteriales; family UBA2268; genus UBA2268. The sequence goes on along the minus strand of DIEP01000126.1, from coordinate 241 downwards.
TCGGCAGAATTATATTGAGAAAATAATTTCGGAAAAGAAAGCGAGATAATGATTAAAATTGAGATTGAAAAGTATTTAAGGAATTCCATATCAAGTTATTTTGCTGTAACTTGAAGAGACGTTTTTTGGGGGATTTCAATTTCTATAATATCATTTTTATGAATTTCACCAACACCTTCGGGAGTTCCCGTAAATATTACATCACCTCGGTCGAGAGTAAATATTTTCGATAGATATTCAA
>DIEP01000069.1 GCA_002418685.1 Ignavibacteria bacterium UBA5771 | reverse complement strand
TAAATTACGGAACTCAGAAGAAAGTAATAAAAGTAATGAAAATATAAAATAAGATCTTAATCTATTGCTTTTCACGATGTGTAGGGGTTCAAATCAAATCTTGAACCCTTACAATGGTGATGTTCTTGGTTGCAGGATGTCCCCACCAGTGCAATTGTAATAATGGCAAACCCGTCGGGACGTTATAACCCTGCCCAAATAACGCATGATAAATGGAAAAAGGAAACGAGATTGCTTTTATGTTCGCAATAACGGAAATTGGACTTATTAAACAACCCCATAATTTTAGCTTGACGTTGCTTTCAATGCAATGAATAATCCCATTCTACCCGAATTATCTTTATCTCTTCTAAACGAATGATAAGAGTTATTGCTGATTGTTGATTTGCCTGAAATTTCAATATTTTCATTTGGAATGCCACTTGTGATAATTTCTTCAAGAATTGCTTGCTTTAAATCTAATAAATATTTCTTTTCCGATATTTTTCTAATATATTTTGGAAAATATACTGCAACATCATTTCCCACTTCATAATCTTCGCTTCCTGCACAAGGACTAATGTAAGCTAATATATCCTGCGGCTCAGAATGGAATTGCTCAATCATCATTCCAATTGCTTTGCTTGTGATATGCAGATTTGTTCCTCTCCAACCCGAATGGACTGCGGCAATTATTTTCTTCTTTCTGTCATATAAAGCAATTCCACAGCAATCAGCAAGCGAAATCACGATCCCAAATCCAGCTTTGTTTGTGATTAACCCGTCAGATTCAATGTTATTTTTTTGATTATCTGAAATAATAGCAATTCTATCGGTATGGGTTTGGTGAGTGAATATCAAATTTTGAAATTCTATCCCAATTTCATTTGCAAGCAATTTCCTATAATTCTCAATTTCTTCTGGGGAATAAATCTTTCCTTTGCTAATTGAAAAGCCATAGGGAGGGAAATTTTCTAAATTTCTCAATGTTATTCCTGAAATTACTTCATCGGGAAAAATATTTGGTTTTTCTATTTCAATTTTGTTTGGCATACTCTTTTTTTATTTAATTTTGTTTTTAATTGTAAAAAATTTATAAAATTATGCAAATTGGAATAATTGGTTATCCTTTTTCTGGTAAAACTACTCTTTTCGAAACAATTACAGCAATTCATCAGGAGAATATTGCTCAACAAAAGAAAGATGAAAATCGAGCAATGATAAAGGTTCCCGACGAGCGATTGGATATATTGACAGAGATATTTCAACCAAAACGAAAAGTCAATGCGACTATCGAGGTCATTGATTTTGCAGGCTTCCAACCGAGCGAGCAAAAGGGGAATATCTTTACTCCACAATTTATTGCAAAAATTAAGACCATGGACGCATTGCTCCACGTTGTTCGTGGATTTGATGACCCCAATGTCCCTGCTTTTTCTGATTCAATTGATATGGTGCGTGATATTCGAAATCTGGAAGATGAATTTATTTTTGCAGATTTAATTTTTGTGGAAAATAGAATTGAAAAATTGCAAAAGGAAATGCTGAAGCAAAAAAATCGAGAGGAAGCCGAAAAAGAAATTAAAGAGATGCAACTTTGGAAAGACGCTCTTGAAAATAATACTCCATTGCGTGAAGTGGATTTCGATGAAAATTCTATGAAATATATTGTCAATTATCAACCATTATCAGTAAAACCGCTTTTAATTGCCTTGAATCTTAGCGAAAATATGGTTGCCAATCAAGAGCAAATTGTTAATGAAATTCGCGCGAAATTTCCATCTGAAAAGATTGCTATTCTTCCATTTTTCGCAAAAATTGAATTGGAACTTTCGCAACTTGATAAGGAAGAAAAGCAAATATTTATGGATGAATATGGATTGGTGGGTTCTCCCTTGGATCGATTGATTCAAAATGCTTATAACCTGCTTGGTTTGCAGTCATTTCTAACGGTTGGTGAAGACGAAACTCGGAGTTGGACGATAAAAAAAGGTATGACCGCACAACAAGCGGCAGGCGTGATACACACAGATTTTTATAATAAATTCATTCGTGCGGAAGTTGTGCATAGCGATCATTTGATTCAGGAAGGAACAATCGCAAAGTGTCGAGAAAAAGGATATTTGCGTTTGGAAGGCAAAGAATATATCGTCAAAGATGGTGATATTTTGAATATCCGCCATAGTTAAAGCGACGGTTTATTTTCTTTTCTATATTGAATTTTTTAAAACCTTTAATTTATTTTTATTTAATTTTGTAAAAAATAATTTATGAATTTCCCAACGCACTTCTTCTTGTTCTTATCTATTTTATTGTTTTGCTCTTGCAATACAAATTCAAAAAAGTTTGAGCAGTCGAATAACAATCATTCGGATAAATCTTCACAAACTAATATTTCCAATAATATCACATCGAAAATGGTTGAATTTGAAATAATTAATAAATATCCTCACGACAAAGATGCTTATACTCAAGGGCTAATCTTTTCTGGTGACATTCTCTATGAAAGTACGGGACTTTACGGTCAGTCCTCCTTGCGTAGTGTGCAAATCAAAGATGGTAAAGTTTTGCAAAAAATCAATCTCTCTCCTATTTATTTTGCAGAAGGCATAACCCTCCTTTCACAAAGGATTTACCAATTAACTTGGGAGAATCATAAAGGATTTATTTACAATTTGAATTTAGAAAAAATTGGAGAATTTTCCTATCCCGGCGAAGGTTGGGGAATTACTACCGATGGGAAGCATTTGATTATTAGCGATGGCTCCAATTATCTCAATTTCTATGAACCATCTACTATGAATGTTATTAAGACATTATCAGTTGAAGATGGGAATACACCAATATTCAATTTAAATGAATTAGAGTGGGTAGATGGGCATATTTATGCTAATGTGTATATGAAAGATGAAATTATTGCGATAAATCCTGAAAATGGAAAAGTAGTATATATCTTGGATATATCAAATCTCAGAGATCTACTTGATGATAAAAAAGATGCCGAAGTTTCGAATGGTATTGCATTTAATCCCAAGACAAGCACGTTTTATTTGACAGGGAAAAATTGGTCAAATCTCTTTGAAGTAAGAATTAAAAAATAAATTAATATCCGTAGGATTTCAAAAAGTTTGGATTATCTCTCCAATGCTCACGCACTTTCACAAATAATTCAAGGAAGATTGGCTCTCCCAGGAATTCTTCAATTTCCTTTCTTGCTATTGTTCCAATTTCTTTAATTTTTTCACCATTTGCACCAATTATAATTTGCTTTTGTGTTTGGCGTTCGCAAATAATACTTGCATTCAAGAACCATTTCCCTTTTTCTCTTTCAATAAATTCTTCAATTTGGACTTCGATTGAATACGGAAGCTCTTTAGCAAGCAAATTAAATAGAACTTGGCGAATGATTTCAGAAGCAAAGAACTTTTCGTTCAATGTGCTGATTGAATCTTTATCAAAATAAAATTCGTGATTTGGAAGATAGGAAACTATTAATTTTTCTAATTCATCCAAATTCTCACCCGTCAGGGCAGAGATTGGAACAATTTCATCGAATTTTAAAGCTTGGTTTATCTCATTTAACGATGGGATAATCTGAGATTTTGCCTTAGCCAAATCAATTTTATTAAGAACGGCAATTTTTGGAACTGATAATTCCTGCAATAACTCGGAATACTGTTTTATAAGGAATTCTATATTATTTCTTTTTTCGTAATCGAATAATAAAAGAATCAAATCAGCAGAGGAAATGCTTTGCGGAATATAGCTCATCATCACTTCTTGTAATTTATAACGTGGAACTATTATCCCAGGAGTATCCAGGAAAACAACTTGGTAATCATCTTTTGTTAATATACCAACAATTTCCTTGCGTGTAGTTTGAGGTTTTGGGGTTACTATAGAAATCTTCGAACCAATCAAATTATTGACAAGCGTTGACTTCCCAACATTAGGATTGCCAACAATAGTTACAAACCCTGCTTTTTTTGGCATTTATTCTTGCTTTTTCACGAACGATTTAAAAATGCCAAAGGGTAGAATCACGCAATACCCGAGGACGAGAAGGATTGGTGCAACCGTTACTGCAAGAGGATTATTCCATTTTCCCTCAGGCAATGCGGGTCCCTCAGTAATGCCCGTAGCCATCAACAAATATCCTACTATAATCACACCAAGACCAATAGCCATAATTATAAAATTCTGCTTTGTCCAAGGAAGAAGCCATTGAGCTTGCTTTTTCGTAGTTTTTCTTGAACTTGAAGATGATTTTGTCTGAATCTGAGAAGGTTTCCTCTGACTTGAATATGTTGTTTTCGTCATTTTTTTAACTTTTTTTTACAAAATTATTAAATTAAAAGGACATATACTAAATAAAATGCTATACTAGCACGATATAAAAATTCCACAGGTTTATTAATCTTTGAATAAATATTGATTAAATAAGATATTATCAAGGTTGATGAGAGAACAATTAAAATATTGAATAAAGCCCACGGTATGGACAATTGAAATGCAAAAAATGTATTGATTCCAGGGGTAAATGCAGTTCCATATAAGATAAACATATGGATAACATAAACAAAGAGAGATTTTTTCCCAAAAAATATAAAATAGGACTCATATTTCTTGAATATCTTTGTTAATACTCCCGTTATGTAAAACATAGTTACAACACAGCAAAGTCGCAAAATTATAATGCCAATCCCTGCTCTATATAAATTACCCGAATTATTGAAAACATTAAAATCAAGAAAAGAAATTAACATACCCAATACTAGAAGAATTGGTGCAGCAATAATGCTTTTATGCATTATGAAATCAAGCCGCTTAGTAGATTCAACTCTTTGCAAAATCGTGCCAATCGAAACACCCAAGAAAACATAAGCAGAAAATGGGAAAATAGTAAAAAATGAACCCTGAGTTGGATCAAGATATGAAGCAACTGCATAAGGCAGGATTTGGAACCAATTTATTCTTTGGAGAAACGGAGTTAGAATTATGATAAATATCCCCGTTGCCAATGAAATTCGGAAGAGCGATTTACTACTACGTGTCAATACGAACTCCAAGAGTACTAGCAACAAAGTTATGCCAAAAAGTTGCAAGATATTGACCGATAGGAATGTATGAATTATTGATTTGGAAATATAGGGAATATCATATAAATTTTGGGCAGGGAACATAAGCAAATAACCAATGAAGAGCAAGCTCAGCGCTGTTTTCATTCGCTTATGGACAGTAGCAGGGGAGAGCTTGCCTGATTCTTCGCGCTTATTTGCGAAAACTTGGACAATACCTGAAACAGTAAGGAAAATTGGAGCGGTAACTCCACGTAGGAAATTCCACCAATTCCAGGGGGAAGAATTTAAATCTATAAGCTCGGGATTTACAAGTGAAAAGAAAGTATGCCCTGCAATCATCATTAACATTGCCAAGATTCTTGCTAAATCCAGAGATGGCAATCTATTGGATGAAACATTCATATTCATTTTATATTTTCAACATATACAGAGTGCAAAATTAAGTAAAAATTTTAGAATTGTTTCTTCTAATTAGAAAATTTTAATTAATTTAGAATTATTAAAAAAGAAATAAATTGGAATTTATAAATATTTATATTTTTGAAGACGATATATCACAATCAACATTACATCAAAAGATTGCTTCCAAAGTGTATCCAAATTCGGAGATAAAATTAATATCCTCTTATGAAGATACACTCGATATTCTTGGGAAGCTTCGTTTTCCCAGCATTTTAATTATAGATATATATTTAGAAGGAATGAATGGACTGAACCTTTTGAAAACTATATTGAATAAATATCCAAATGAACTTTTCTATTCAATTGTTATTACAGGTTCGGAAGATAAAGACATATCTCTACAATCTTTGAGAGCAGGTGCTGATGAATTTCTTCAGAAACCTATATCAACTGATTATTTACTTCTGCGATTTTTAAATATTAAGAAATTTTTGGAACTTCAGATAAATAATCAATCAAAAGAAAAAGAAATCGATGAATTAAATCAAAAATATTCAAACCTTCGCGACCAATTGATTGACTTAATTAAGTCTTTCCAAAATATTAGAATTCCCGATGCTCCAAAATTAACACAAAGAATTAAGAAAGCTGCCATTTGGATTTATAGAAAAATATCCGAGGAGGAAGTTGATACGACGAATCTTGAAATTGCAGCTGATTTAATTTTTGCCGGAAAATTATTTTTAAGCGAGCATCAAATTACAAAGCCCGTCCTTGTAAATGGTTTAGTAGTTGGCGAAGAAATGGCAAAAGTCCCTGATTATTCAAAGACTTTGCTTTCAAAAGTCCCCGATTTTGATGAAGTTATCAATATTGTTTATCATTTATATGAAAATTTTGATGGAACAGGAATTCCTGACAAAATCAAAGGGTGGAAAATTCCACTGGAAAGTCGAATATTACGTGTAGCACTAGATTATGAATATCAATTTGAAAAAAATCAAGGAAGGGAATCAAAAACAATGGAGGCATTATTTAACGAATCTCGCAGACTTTATGACTTTAGAGTGATTGCTATGCTCGACCAATATCTTGCTTCACAAAATATTAATAGCAAGAGTTCAAATCAGAGGGAAGTCCCTGTGCTTATATCTGAGCTGAGACCTGGAATGATACTATCAAGAAATATATATACAAATTCGGGTTTAAAGCTAATCAGTATGGGTACAAAACTTGATCCCGCAGCAATCGATATGCTACTAAATATCACACAAAGCGATGCAATTATTGGTTCAATATATATTTATGACAGAGCTACTCAATCAAATTATTGATAAAACTTCAGAAAATTTACGTATATATTCATCCCGTGTAATAATAGGTGCATTGAGTGATTGAAAATGCGAATCATCAATTTTCTCAGAATTTAATATTGAGTTAGAGATGTAATTAATATCTTTTAAAATTTGTTCTTTAAAAGTTGAATCATTTTCGCAATGCTCAATAAATGCACTATAATGTGGTCGAAGTATTTGCCCTTTTAGCTCTCTATTAAATAGAACAGCAAGAGATTGCATTTGAAAAGTTAATTCATCAAAAACACTTCTATCCCATAAGAAACTTGTTCCAAGAAGAAAAATACCACCCGTAAATTTTTTCTTAGAAGATGATTTACCATTTCCATTCATTTCCAAGAAATCTTCAGTAAATAATGGCTCTAACCTGTCAAGAAAATTTAATAACTTCGTTGGTAGAGTAGGTAAATTCGATGAAATTGCAAAAAACCACAGATCAGAATCTCGTAGAATTGGATATACTGAATTCATATCGTCTTTCTGTCTGCAAGTGTCTTGGGGAGTAAAGAAAAGATCTTCGGAACAGCCGAGGCATTCGTTAATTAACATTTGGTCGAGATTGATTACTTCAACTTCGACATTTTCGGTGCTGCTTTGTGTGAGCGATTTTAAGAAAGGGTCTAAAATATATTTTATAGAGTGGAATTCTTGAGTTCCATTCTTTGAAATTTTAGGAACATAAGTAATCAATGAAATTTTCATAATATCTCTATATTTGAATTATACTTCAAAACGTTTAAATAAAAAAATAATTATAGTTTCAATTTATTAATAGAATTAAATTTTTTAATTTTGAATTTTAGAAAGATGCAAAAAGATTTTGAAAAAAAAGTTCTCGATATTGTAAGGCAAATACCTTATGGAAAAGTTACAACATACGGAGAAATAGCAAGAGTTTGTGGCATTAGTTCTTCTGCGAGAATGGTGGGATGGGTGTTGTCGAGAAATGCAGACATAGATTTGCCTTTTCATAGAGTAGTCAATCGTTTCGGTGCGCTATCAGGTAAGCATCATTTTGAAACACCTTCACTAATGAAAGAGCTTTTGCTTGGCGAAGGTATTACTTTTCAAAATGACACTGTGGAGCTCTCAAAATATTTATGGCATCCTGATGATGAAAATTATTAATTGGAGGTAACATTGGATTTATTTCAAAAATGTGTAGAATTCACAAAAGCAGATGAGGTTAAGAAAGCAGGTCTATATCCGTATTTTCACGTACTGGAAGCAAATGAAGGTCCAGTAGTATATATTGAGGGTCGCCGTTTTATAATGGCAGGCTCGAACAATTATCTGGGGTTAACTGCAAATCCACGGGTCAAGGAAGCAGGAAAAAAAGCAATAGACAAATATGGAACTGGTTGCTCGGGTTCAAGATATTTAACAGGGACACTTGATCTTCATAATGAACTTGAAGCAAAACTTGCAAAATTTATTGGTAAAGAGGCAGTATTATTGTTCAGTACAGGGTATCAAACCCCACTTGGAACAATTTCAACATTAGTGCAGCGTGGCGAATATGTGATTTCTGATAAAGAAAATCATGCAAGCATAGTAAATGGTTGTATGATGGCAAAAGGTGGATTCGCGGAATTTGTTCGTTTTAAGCATGACGATATGCAAGATTTGGAAGAGATTCTCAAACGAATTCCGGATAGTGCGGGGAAACTTATAGTCACTGATGGTGTTTTTTCTGTTACAGGCGAGGTTGCAAATCTTCCTGCAATCTTGGAAATTGCACACAAATATGGTGCGCGAGTTCTTGTCGACGATGCTCATGCTATTGGCGTCATCGGAGAAGGAGGGAGAGGAACATCAAGCTACTGGGGAGTTACTGATCAAACCGATTTAATTATGGGTACTTTCTCAAAGACATTTGCTTCATTAGGGGGATTTATTGCAGGACCTGAACGAGTTATCAATTATTTGAAACATAATTCTCCTGCTTTGATATTCAGCGCAAGCCCGACACCCGCCTCTGCTGCTTCTGCATTGGAAGCATTGAATATTCTTGAAGAGCAACCCGAACTTGTTCAGCAATTACAGGATAATGTTAAATATATGAGAAAATTATTTAAGGAGGATGGATTCAATATTATCGAAAATGAATCTGCAATAGTTCCTGTGATTATCGGAGATATGGATAAAGCGATGTATGCTTGGCGGAAACTTTTCGACAGAGGAGTATTTGTGAATGCATTTGTTCCTCCTGGCGTCCCTCCTAATATGAGTATGCTGAGAACATCATATATGAGCACTCATAAAAAGGAACATCTTGATGAAATATTTAAGATATTTACCGAAGTCGGTAAGGAATTAAACTTGATTTAATATAACTTTTTGTAGTTATACTTTTTTGCACATAATAATTACTTCCTAATGTTTATGAGGTAATTATTATGTGCTTTTTTTATAAAGAAAGTGAAAATCATTACCAGTAGTCATACTGAAAAAGGGCACATTGCAACGCTCGATTCCAATGTCAATCAGGACTATCTAAAAAGAGAATAAAACATAAAAATTATTATTTTTTAAAAAATAGATCTTAAAATATTTGCTCTACATAAAGGCTACTTTTTGGAATTCGGGATATGTAAATTGTTGAATACTCATTGCTTGATGAGTGAGCGTGTCAATTTCCACATTGGCTCCGCAAATTCGCAAATCTCCCTTTGCAAGCTCAAATTTCTGTGGTGTTTGCAACAAAAAGCGTTTAATTGATGTATCTTTGTTCATACCAATAACGGAATTATATGGTCCTGTCATTCCAACATCTGTTATGTAGGCAGTGCCATTTGGAAGGATTTGAGCATCATTTGTTTGAATATGAGTATGGGTCCCGATCATTGCAGAAACCTTACCATCAAGATACCATGCAAGAGCAATCTTTTCGCTTGTTGTCTCAGCATGGAAATCAAGAATAATATTCTGTGTCTTTTCTCGAATTGATTTAAGAAAATAATCTGCTGTTCGAAATGGACAATCTATTGGAGACATTAAAGACCGTCCTTGTAATTGCATAACGGCTATGCTTGTCTGGGGTTCTAAATCGATAATCGTATAGCCAAATCCGGGATTATTGGGTGGGTAATTCAATGGTCGCAAAACCCTTGAGTCTCTCGTTAATAATGGGCGTGCCTTCCAATTGTCCCAAACGTGGTTACCTGTTGTGATGACATTAACGCCATTAGCAAAAAGCATATTGGCTTCAACGTCAGTTATACCTTTGCCTTCCTTTATGTTTTCACCGTTGACAACTATAAAATTTGATTTATATTTTGTCCTGAGAATTTCTAAATTATCCCTCAAAAAGCCAAGAGCGTCTTCACCAACAACGTCTCCGATAAAGAGTAGATTGATTTTTGTTATCATAATCAATTCAAAATTTAGTAATTTAGTTTTTTGTCTAAACCAAGAAAAAGCAAAATTATGAAAATTTATACAAAAACAGGAGATAGTGGCAAAACTTCTTTAAACTCTCCTCAAAGGATACCGAAAAATAATATAAGAGTGGAAGCGTATGGAACAATAGATGAATTGAATTCTGTGCTTGGAATCGTGATGACTTACGATTTTCCTGATTCTATAAAATTAGATATTGAAAAGATTATGAATTTGCTTTTTCAAGTCGGTAGCGATTTGGCAACGCCTTTCGAATCTCCAATGGATAACAAAATTAAGAGAATTGATGAAAATGATATTAGTTATCTCGAAAAATTAATAGATGATTATGATAAGGAACTTCCTGAATTGCGGAATTTTATCTTGCCGGGTGGATCGCAGCTCTCGGCTTATCTTAATCTTGCAAGAACCGTGGCTCGCCGTGCTGAACGTCGGATTGTCGCTCTTGGGGATAGCGAAGAAATCAACTTAAATATTATCAAATTTATTAATCGTCTTGCTGATTATTTATTTGTTGCCGCAAGATATGTTAATCTTAAATTAAATATAAAGGAAAAAATTTGGAAAATATAGATAATATAGATGATAAAATTAATCAGGATGATAAAGATTCGCTAATCGAAGATTTATATAATGAATTATCGCAAGAATTTTTAACTAACATAGAAATACTTGCCAAACTTATCCAATTAACCGAAAAATATTATGATGGAAGCCATTCCCGATTTGTTGCAGAAAAATCCGTAATGATTGCAGAACAGCTTGGAATTCGTGATGAAAGTATCACAGAAATTCGAATTGCAGGACTCTTGCACGATATTGGGAAAATCGGTTTTAGCGATGCTTTGCTGTTTAAGACTAGTCAGGAAATGAACCCGAATGAGTATCAAATTTATACAATGCATCCCGAAATTGCAAATAATATTTTAAGTGCAAATCAGCATTATAGAGAAATCAGAAGAATAATTTATCAACACCACGAAAGACTTGACGGGAGCGGATTTCCCCAGCATTTAACAGAAGAAAAAATTCATAGAGGAGCAAAAATCATTGGCGTTGTTGATGTTTATAATAACTTTATTTATAAACGCAAATCAATTGCATCTCGAATGAACAACCCCATCCAAGCTACAAGCACAAGTTCCATCTTGGAAACAACAAAGAGCAAATTCAATTCCGTAATGAATTATTTATATAAAAAGCGGGGTATTCTTTTTGATACAAAAGTTGTTGATACTTTAATCGAAATTGAGACTATGGAACGCAAGCAATTGGGCGAACGCACAGTTCTGCGGCTTCCTGTAAATAGATTGACGCCAGGTATGGTTATTGCCGATGATTATTTCAATAGTCTTGGGATTTTGATTGCTGCGCGTGGTGATACTTTAACCGAAGATACAATAAGAGCCTTAATAAGATTTGCAGAAAATGATGAATTGCCAATGAAAATTCTTGTGATTGCATAATTAATAATGAGTAAACTTCAAATGAAAAATAAAATCGACATATTGAACCCTCCTCCAATTATATTAGTGTTTGGAGAGGAAGAATTCTTAATCGACGAATTTATCCAAAATCTTCTCAATGCAATGCTCAAAAATGATGAGCAAAAAATCAATTATAATTTATATGATGGTGAAAATACAGATTTGGCAGATTTAGCTGATTTGGCGAGTTCATATAGTTTGCTTGCAGAACGTAATCTTATTGTTGTCAGAAATTTCGAGAAATCTTTGCCAAAGGCAAAAGGTAAAAAGAGTCCTGAAGACTCTCCATTCGGAAAATATTTATTGAATCCAAATCCCGCAACTACTTTGATCCTGGAAACTATGAGCACTAATCTTAATGGATATACCAAAAAATCTACAAGCAAGCCGTCTAATATGCCTTTCCCATATAATATAATTCTTGATAAGCATTCTTTTTTTGAATTTCCAAAAGTTTGGTCCCGCGATTATCCAAAATGGATTGCAGAAAGATTATCTAAAAATGGATTGAAAGCTCCCGCTGATGCAATTGAATTACTTAATTCTATGGCGGGGGATAGTCTTCGCAGTTTAAGTAATGAAATTGAAAAATTAACCTTGTTTCTTGGCAGCAAAAAAACAGTTTCTGCTCAAGACGTAATGGAATTAACGGGTTTAAGCAAAGGCAATACCGTCTTTGATTTGCAGCAAGCAGTTGGAGCAATGGATTTGCAAAAATCAATCAATATTCTCTTGAAAATTCTCTCAATTGAAAGACAGGAAATGCTGATTCTATCCGTTTTACAGAAATTCTTCTTGATTTTACTTAAACTAACTGAATTAAATTTGAATGAGAATAAATTTACTTTAGCGAGTCAAATTGGGATATCGCCTTACTTTTTTGATGACTATATATTAGCAGCAAGAAAATATAAGTTCTCTCAAATTGTGGCGTCCTTGAAAGCATTGCAAGAAGCAGATGAACTGCTGAAATCAAGTGGTGGCGATAATCTCGCAATTATGCTGAATATGTTAATTAAAATTATTCCAGGGCAATCTCACTCGTGAATCTTACTCCAATTGATATTTGCGTCATAGTTTTATATTTCTCCTTAGTTCTCTTTTTAGGATTCAAAGCAAAAGGCAAGCAAGCAGGCACAGACGACGAATCCTTTCTCCTTGCAAGCCGCAGACTTACGCTACCGTTTTTCGTTGCAAGTATAGTTGCTACTTGGTATGGCAATATTCTTGGAGTAGGTGAGTTTATATATTCAAGTGGTCTTGTTGGTTGGGTTTGCTTTGGTATTCCTTATTATATTTCAGGAATTCTCTTCGCATTATTTTTTGCAGATAAAATCCGCGATTATGGTTTCCGAACGTTGCCCGAACAAATTGCACACAAGTTTGGCGAAACCGCAGGGAATGTTTCATCGATTATCATTCTCATCATTACTTTACCCGCAGCGTATGTGCTAATGCTTGGCATAATTTTCCAAATGTTCACAGGTGTATCGCTTGGACTTTCGATTGTTTGTGTTTCGATAATTTCATTAATATATTTATTTTGGGGTGGCTTTAAAGCAGACATTTGGACAAATTCTGCTCAATTTATCGTTATGTATGCGGGATTCTTCATTTTGCTCATTTTCTCAATGAAGCAATTCGGTGGTATTCAAACTATGCTTGATAAATTACCCGCAGGACATCTTACTTTAACGGGAAATAAGTCTTGGCAATACGTTTTGGGTTGGTTTATCATTTCATTGCAGACTTTTGTTGATCCATCCTTTCATCAACGGTCTGCTGCTGTCAAATCTCCAAAAATAGCAAAGAAAGGATTACTCTGGGCGGTATTCTTTTGGATAATATTCGATATGCTCACGCTTTTCACAGGCTTCTATGCACGCGCAAATATCTTGGGAATTGAACCATTGAAAGCTTATCCCGAATTGAGCAACGCAGTTCTGCCACCATTTTATAAAGGAATATTTGTGATTGCAATCCTTAGCGTGATTATGTCAACATTAGACAGCTACGCCTTTATTTCATCCGCAACAATCGGAAATGATATCTTAGCTAAAATTTTCAAAAAACGTTTTTCCGTTAAATTCTATACACAAATTGGCTTAGTTATCACCTCAATATTTTCAATAGTGCTTGCATTGCTTATTCCATCGGCAATTGATCTAATCTATAAAACCTCTTCTATTGCAATTCCAGGACTGATTTTCCCGACGATCCTAACCTATACAAAGAAATATGATATTGACAGGAGCAAAATAATTTGGATTTTCCTTCTGCCCTCGCTCATTTCATTTTTATGGATTGTAATTCCTGCAATCTTCAGTGTTAGTCCAATTGTCACAAATATTGAACCGATGATACCCGGAATATTAGTTGCATTTTTAATTGGCGGTTTATTCATTCGAAAAGTGAAATAATTCTGATATTTTCGCCCGTCATTCCGAACGAACTACTCTTGCGAACCAATCTAATTACTTTTAGCACAGACGTCCCCGTCGATGATTTTTTGCATAGATATAGAGATTTGTGCTACTAATTAAAAATATTTTTTGTATTTATGTATTTTGTATTATTTTTTTCTTATTTTAATGATTAGTAAAATTGCAAAAGCAAAAAAAGTATGGTTGGTAATGAAAATTATATTATTATGCGTCAGACAAAGAGTTCAGGCAATTCCTTACAAATAGATGACTTTGACTCATTGCAGTTTTTTGCTTTAAATGCAGTACTACTGATATTCTTTTTTCTTATTGGAATACCGATAAACACGCAATCTTCAAAGAAAATTAAATCGCTTTTTAGAAATAAGAATTTTAAGATAAAATTATATATTTTAAATTGTGAAGTAGAATTCATTTGATAATGCTGCAAGGAGCCGGCGAGTGTGGCGCTTTGCAGCCGGAAAATGGAACGCAGTTCATTTTTGAACAAACAGCGGGTTCTCTCCTCCTTCACAATGGTAAAACAAGGCGAAGTGAAATAAATTAATAAATATAAAATTATATTTTTTAAAAATTTATTAAAAAATATTTGTTTCAAATTAAAGAAAAATTACATGAGAAATTATAAATTTAAGTCGCCAATCTATTTGGCAGTAAAATCTTGCCACCAGGTAACTTCACAAAATAAAAAAGGAGTCATAAAATGAAAAAGTATTTTTTCATAATATTATTTTTCTTCA
>DIEP01000015.1:2775-14265 GCA_002418685.1 Ignavibacteria bacterium UBA5771 | reverse complement strand
AACAGTGCAATTGGTTATGGAATTGGAACAAATGGAACATTAATCAAAACAATCGACGGTGGTGATACTTGGACAATTGTTGACAGCGGCACACCATTCGATTTTGAATCCATTAATTTCTATGGATCTAGTGTTGGTTATATTTCTGGAAAAGGTGGAGCAATTTTAAAAACGACTGATGGTGGTAGTACATGGACAATGTTAAATGCATCGCCAAAATATGCATATTATGATATTCAAGTTATGAATAACAATCTTGTATATGCTGTTGGAGATGTGGGAACATTAATAAAAAGCAATGATGGTGGCAATACATGGGTAAGTATGAAACCAGCAGATGAAAGCTATGTTGATGTGAAACGCTATCATCAAGAAATCAATTTCCCTGAAAATGGAATTGGATTAGGTGGTGGTATTTATATCCTTGATAGATTGACAAAAGATTTCACGCCAAGACGTGATAGCATCATGTTCAATCGTGTTCGTTTTGAAGGAAATACAGCCTACTCGGGATCAGCATTATATTCAGATAATTATGATCTAAAACTCATCTTTACAAGATCGTTAATAACAAATAATACAGCATTATCAGAAATTGGAATGGCACAGAACTATATAACTGGTGCAGTATTCCAAGATAATAATGATAAACATATAACAGGTAATTTTGCATCAAGCGATTTAGTTGGTGCAACAATTTATGGTGAAATTCAAGGACCATTACCATCTGCAATATTCTCAGAAGGTGCAAATTCAATTTATGGAAATCAAGCAAGATTTTTAATTAGATTACCAGATGCACCTAATACAAAAGGAATACTTGCAGGAAATACAGGTATAGGTTTTGGTGGAACAGATACATTGCGTGGAAATTACTGGGGACCAACCGAAGCTGATGTGGATTTATCACTTCCTAATTTAAAGATTAAATTCTTTAATCCCGAAACTGGTGAAACAGAAGAATATGGAAATGTTGTAAATGAAACATTCTTTATTGCACCAGGTGATACATCTTATCTTCCTTATTTATTCCCAACAACGACAGATCCACGTAATCAAGGACCATTTGAGACATTTGTAACAAGAATTATCGGTTCTCAGGAAGTAATTGCGCCATTTACTTATATTCCTGTTCCAGCTTTGAATGCTGCAGGAAATGAGAATTTGGCAGATATTACATCTATTCCAGAGAAATATCTACTGTCAGGCAATATTTATGATGTTTATGACAAAGGTACAGATGTTAAAACTGCAGATTATCAGAGACGAAGACTTGTTCCAATTGAAGATTTTGCAGTTGGTATTCCACCAATAGTAAAAACTTTCACAAATAATATCTTACCATCATTCGGTAAAAATGTTAGGATTTGGACAAGAGATCCATATTATGCAGAATTAATGAATGATCAAAATCAACTTGTTTATCCACAGTTGAATGCATTGCAAACTGAGTATTTTCCAGACACAAATGGAAGATATTTGCATCCAATTGGATATCCATTATATCTTGAAAGTCAAGTAGATTACTCTGGAGATGACAATACTGTTAACAATGATTATCATTTGTTAAATCAAACTGTTTATTTCGTTATAAATGAGACGACAGGTGATTATATAAGAGTACCTTTAACTCAGGTAAGCGAATATGCACCATCAAATGAAAAATTCAGAGCAACAGTAGAACTCGTTCCCGATTTATCAAGAAGAAATCCAAATCCATTAGTAAGAAGAACTGCACAAGGTTTATCAAATTTCGGAACAGGTGCATTCTTACTCGAGAACTTATATCGAAATCCTTATAACGAAGATGCTGGTGCATTATCCGGAAGAAAATATATTGGGGATAAGACAGAATTTGCGACAGTTCCCAATTTATTTAGTAATCGACCTGATATGCCTGCTTCTAACTTTTTGAATGGAATTTCAAATACAACGTTCTATGCAGGTGAAAAATACCATGCACTCCCCGTAAATGTTGGTGATACTGTGAGAATAGTATCTCGTACAACATTATGGAGAGAAGGTGCCAATGCGGCTTATTTAAAAGGCGCTTCATTTGTTATTACAGGTAGCACAGAACCTCCAGTTTTCACAGGGAATATTCCTGCTATACTGAATAATACTCCAAAGGAATTTGCAGGTAGACTTTTTGTATCAGAAGATAGAAGTTATCCCGCACCTTTTGGCTCAGAATATAGCCAAATAAGCGACCCAACAAGAAGAGGACGTGATTCCATATTAACAATTACAGCTGTTGATACTAACAAGTTTTACGATCCACGTTCTTGGGAAGGTAATAATTGGTCTGACGAATACCCGCAATTAAATTATTCATGGAATGTAGATTATAACAGTGGTTTAAACAGATGGCTACTTGCTGATACCATTAAAGCAGCAAATGCAATTAAATGGAAATCACGTGGATACATTCAAATCAAAGGTACACCAATTAATCCATACGTAGTACCAGGTGGAGAAGAATTAATGGTTGGTGTAGATAATTATCCGCCAAATTATAGGACTCTTGATACATTAAAAGCATCTGGAGCTCCGCAAGATGTGTTGGATAGATTTGTAGAAACATTTCCATCATATTTTAGCAGTCCTGTATATGATATTTTGAATGCAAGATATTTGCAACAGGATACAATCGATTTTGGTAGATCATACTCAAGATATGAAAGTATTCGTATGTATATTACAGATAGTACGCCAAGATTTTTGGACCCTGGTATGGATGAGACAGAATTGGGACCAGTTGTTGTTATTAAGGATTTATCAACACGTGAGACAGATCAGAAATACTATACTACATCTACATATACATGTCAAATGACAGCAGATGGAAAATTGATTGCAAATTTAACTGATAAATTAAGATTCCAAGTTGATTTCAATACTGATGATGAACTTGAAGATAGTTGGGCAATTGATTGGTCATTCCCATACGGAAAGACTGCGTATGGTTTTGCTAACACAACTACATATCCAATGGATGGAGATACAGTTGTTGTTGACACAGTAAATCTTCCAGGATCATCTAACATAATTCAAACTAAACCATCATGGATGAGTTTCGATTTTATGAAAAAGTATGATACTGACGATGAAATGGATTCTCATGGAACTGATTTCACAGGTTATGGTAAATTAAATATAAGAGTTCCTAGAGACATTGCTATGCAATATCTACTACCTATGAATCAACAGAATCAAGCGTTAAATACAGATACAATGTTCATCGTTGTAGCAAACGACGGACATGGTGGAGTAACACATAAGAGAATGGAAGTATTTGTAAATATCCAACCGCAAATATTAACAAATTCATTGCCTGATGCAACCGAAGGGACAGATTACAATCCACAATTGTTAGACAATACGAAGATCATCAATTACTTTGATCCTAACTTTGGTCAAAAACATAAATTCTCACTAATTTATGTTGATGATCCAAGAACTTCTGTACAAAAAGACGATTGTTATGATGATGCAGGCTCGTTCGATTTAACAAATATTAGAACTACTCCAAAGTGGTTAAAGATTGATAAAGAAACAGGCTTATTGTATGGAGTACCAGGAGTAAAAGATGCACCAGCTGATATATTTGTATCAGTTATCGTTGAAGATGAAAATGGTCTAAGGGATGTTGCTACAATTCCAATGAAAGTTAATCCTATAAATCACAATCCATATCTCCAAGGGGTACCACCTGTAGCATGTATTGATTATGGAACGCCATATTCAGACACCGTGAAGATAATAGACCCAGACTTAGCACGTAATAATTCAACCGAGATTATCAATATAATTTTGTTAGATGTTAATAATAATGAATTCCCGTCAACATCATTGGACGTAAGCCCAAGAGTAGTTAACGGTGATGGCATTAACGATACAATTTCGTTGAACATATTTACAAATCAATTTAAATTGAATCCCGATCCAGATGGTAAAATAACTATTAAGGTTGTTGCTACTGACCAAGATGGGAATTCTGACACATTATTATACAGATTGCAAATTTCACTTGAAACAGACTTCGTTGCAAATATTATAGTGAAAAACTCAATTAATGCGTATCAAATATTACAATTTGGTACCTCTTCATTGCCAAACGCAAAAACTGGTGGAGTTACAACCGGTGATGGAACAGATTCACCAGATTTCTATGGTGTGATTGACTATCAATTATGCGAATTTGAATTACCTCCAGTACCACCACGAGATGTATTTGATGCAAGATGGGGAATTCCTTTAAGAAATGGTATTCTAAGAAATATATACCCAGTTGCTTTACCAAATAATAACCGTCAATCTATATACAAGGCACAATTCCAAGCAGGTGGCGTAGAAGGATCAAGTTCTGCACTGTATCCAGTGACAATTAGTTGGAAACCTGAAGAAATTCCTGCAAGGGATGATGCTACACGGAATCCAGCGGGATCATCATGGTATATTCAGGATTACTCTTCAAACGGAGATTACTTCAGTTTCAATATGAAAGAACCTGATAAATATTTCAAGCATTCTCCAGATGTTATTGCAGGGTTTAATATTGACGATCAGAGCTTATTTGAAATAACAATCACAAATAGAGCTTTAACTGATTTTGTTATCGTCCAGGATTGGATAACAGGTATTAGTGGGTCAAGTGATATTCAAGAAGGTATTATCAGTGTAAGCCCGAATCCTGTTGATCAATTTACAAACATTGCTTATGGTTTACCAAAATCAGGAGATCTTAAGATTGATGTTGTTGACGCTCTTGGGAATGTTGTAACCACAATTTATAATGGTTACCAATCAGCAGGTACATATAACATTGAATGGAATGGCTCAGTTCAGAGTGGAATGAAATTAGCATCAGGTGCATATACCATAAGAATGGTTTCTGACGGTATAATATCAGTTTGTTCTATAATGATAGTTCGTTGATAAATATAATATTTAGTATTTAATAGAAATACTTCAGGAAATCTGGCAAAAGTGAAGATCTAAAAAGTCTTCACTTTGCCAGCGAACTGAAGAAATATTAAATATAAAATAAAAACCTAAATTAGATTATTTAAAATAATAAAGGAGAATATATTATGAAGAGGTTATTCAAGATTGCTATTGGAGGTTTAATCCTCTTGATGATGGCAGGAATATCGTCTCAAATTAAAGCGCAGGTATATGGAGAATTTGACATGGTTCGTGTAATCCGTGCAGATTATACCCCATTACCAGAACCTGATGGAATTAATGGAGTTGTTTTTCTTGATAGACAGCTATTCGCATTGCCACCAAATTTCAATGTACCCGATTATGATGATGGTTATAAAGCAATAAACATTGGATTTGATTTCGAATTCAATGGTGAGGTTTATAATAAACTTTGGATCAACATAAATGGATTTATTACATTTGGTAAAAAGGAAAATAATGTAGTTCAATTCCCTCCATTTTTGCCCCCGAAAGACAATCAAGGTTTATTTCTTGATGCTGTATCATACCCTGTAAATGTTATTGCTCCTTTTTGGGGAGATCATTATTACAGAGGTGATGAAGATCTGACATTAAGAGGTTTCTTACCGTCACAAATACTTTACCTTTCAACAGAGAATGTATTAACGATTGAATGGAAAAACTTAAATATTAATTACTATTATCAAGGTAGAGATCTTAAAAATAGCATTGCTAATTTTCAGATTAAAATAATCAAATCTACAGATCAATTCAATAAACAGGGAGATATTGAATTCTATTATGGAAGTGTAGGTGGAAATCCATACTTATCGGAAGCAGATGATGACCGTATCCTTACTCGTGGGGCAGCAATAGGAATAAAAGGTGAAGGAAAATTAATTGGTGGGGATGCAGACTATATGAATGCGTTCATCAATGATATGTTCCTTGCTGACAATCCAATGGTAGCTCCTGAAGCAGTGACAACATCGCGAGCATTATCTAATGATTGGCCCCCAACATACATAAAAGAAGGCAAGTTTCTTTTTACTGCTCAGAAAACATTTCATGATGAGATGAGTTGGGGGGATGGTGATGTGGACTTTTCTAAAGCACCAGGTGCAAAACACTATAATTTTGGGTATCCAAATCAAGCTCGATATGTAACAGTCAATGATGCACGATTAATTTTGAAGGCTGTCGCAATGGAAAAACCGCTTGATCCTGTGAAAGGTAGAGAAGCATATCATGCAGATGTTGATCATAATGGAAGATACTACTACGATGTAAATCTTAATATTAAACCAATTAAAACAAAAAGTGTTAACTATTGGGATGATTTACCTGGTGAGGTAAGTTCACTTAAGCAAATATTATTTTCTGCTAATGAGTATGATGCAGCAACTATACTGCAATATCTTGCTGGAAAGGCATCATTTTTGCCTTGGTATCCAGCTGTAGATTCATTTCCAATAAAAGGTAAAGTGAATGAAGAAATTAGCAGTCCAGGTATTTATTCTAAAGATATTGTTTCTTTAGGAAATGGTGTTTATCAAATTCCGATATATTTAACTTCGGTTATAGATGGACCATTAGGATTAAGAGCAAATATCAATGCCGAAATATTAGATGTTATTCCTAATAATTCAAATACATTGGTGTCATTTGTTAACAATAAGATTGTGCTTGCATCGGGTGAAAAATTCGTTGTTTCCGAGCCAATTTGCTATGTAAATGCAAAAGTCAATGCCAACATTCTTGACCTTACTAAAATGGCTTTGAATGATAATGATTTACCAAATCAAAGCTATAAATTGAATGTTGGGGAAGAATCAACTAATATGTCGGTAACGAACACACCGAATCCAATTACTAACATTTTCACAAGTTTCATCATTAATATTCCAAACAAAGGATCATATAGTTTAAATGTCTATGATGAATTTGGAAGAGAAATCGCAAATGTATTTTCTTCCGAATTAGAAAATAACCAAATAAGTGTAAATTGGAACACGGGCAATTTGGCTGCCGGTTTGTATATTTATCGATTGCAAGGTGAAGGTTTGACTGCAACCGGTAAAATGATTGTTAAATAACAATAGTTATTTGAAATAAATGAATCGGATAAGAAAAAGAAATCTTTTTTGCATTGCTGCTATCGTAATATTTATGGTAGCAGCCAATGCAAAAATTAAATCTAATACAATTCCGTATATTTATAGCGAAAATATAGTGAATGTATGCGATTCATTGTCTAAAAGATTTGTTCTTTTCTTTGTTGTAATTGATAAAATTCAAAAGAGCGACTCCTTGTTCGGATTCGATCTTCAAATACGATACGATACAACAAAATTGAAAATAACAAATTATGTAAAGGGTAATACCCTTTCTGAGTTCTTTGACATAGATTTTAGTTATGGGCTTGATGGATTAATTAGAGGTTACGGTATGGTTTCAAATGTTATGGCACCGCCAAGTTATGGAGATAGTCTCTTAGTAGGGTTTTTAGCCGAATGGCTTGGAAATTGTCCTGATTCGACTTTAATAAATTTAGAAGAACTAAATTTTACGAGCGAATTTAAGAGAAATTATGATTCTCTAAATGATGGATATGTATATGCCATAAGAAAACAAAACAATAACATTCTTGAAACTAAATTCGATACTCAGGATATAAAACTGAAACAGACTGACTCTATTCTTGAAACACAATTATCAATTAAATTTCCAAAATACCACCAGACAAATGCAGTTGATGTGAAATTGAACCTTAAGGATGACTTAAGTCTTATTGAAGCAAATATGCATAGTGGTATTGGAATTATAGGAAATATTGATTCAATTGATAATATTATTAATATTGCTAATCTAAATCAATATAATAATGAAATTATCATTGATATTAAATTCAAAATTTTAAATTATAATAATTTAAACAATATTTTCCTAAAAGTAGATAGTGTAAACACTGGAGAATGCAACTGTATATTCGGAGTTAGATCTGACTCAGTGAGAATAAATATCGATACTTTGAAAGATACTCTTGGTATATATGAGCAGAAAATAGATAACTACTTTAATATTACAAACGATTTCGTAGAAATATTAAATCCAGGTTGTTTTCAAATAGCAGAGATATACAATTATACAGGTAATCTAATAGAAAGTGTAGAATTAATAAATAAGCCAATAATTAAAATTTATTTAAAAGATTTTAAAGCGGGAATTTATTTTCTTGTTTTAAAAACGAATAGCAATAATGAAATCAAAAAATTTTATAAATATTATTCAAATTAAAAGGAGTTTTTAATGATGAAGATTTTCAAGCTAACTCGCTACGGTGGGAAATTAGTGGGGTTGTTAATTTTAGCATTCATCGTGTTATCGAATGTGAATGCGAATGCTCAGAAACCTCTATCACCGCGATTATCACTAACTGGGGAGAATGTTGGGTATGACGCAAATGCCTACCCTGATGGAAGATTTTGGGCTGCCCCCTCAACTTCTCAAGATAGAGAAGTACTAGTTCCAGTGTTTATTCAAAATAACTTTTATACAATGGATGCTACCCAATACATTGTACCTCCAATTTACAGTTTTAAATTTTCTTTATTCTATGATTCAGCAGCTGTTAAAGCAACGGGAATTCAATTAACTCATCCGACTTATATGGAGGATTTTCTTTATCTCAATGGAACTGTTGATGAAGATCCACCATTTGCTTATGGTTGGACAGTAGATTGGTATGATCGTCCTGATTCAACATATTGGTATTATCTTAATCCTCAAAAATGGGAAGATAATAGGCTAAGTCAAACTTTTGAAGGCAAAAGAGGAAGAAGAATTACTATTACAGGTCATTCTATTATGCCAATGAGACACAATGAAGAGAATTTCCAAGATCAATGGTTTGTTTTATTATACATAAAATTCAAAATTATTGGTAAAGAAATTGTTGGAGATCCATCAGGATATGCTTCATTAAATACACCGATGTATATTTCAAATTCAGAAATAAAGTTCAATAATCTTGATGTTACAAAACAACTTGCTTATGAGGGTTTCTCACATATTTACAAAACAAATTATCAAGGCGAATATCCATCACTTGATCCGTATCCAGGCTTAGCAGGATTGAATAATGAAGATTTGACAGAGAATATTACTGAGCCTTATCGCCCAGGTTCAATTTATTTTAGAATCTCAAATGGAGAACCTTACTTTTCATTTCCATCATCACAAGAAGCAGGATATACCATTACAAAAGTGACTGATTCTTATTTTATGCTTGATCAGGTTATTACAGTCGATTCAAATAGTGCATTAAGTCCGGCTGTTGGTACAAAGACTATTGTTGTACAAAATGGTCTTGAACTTTCCCGACTTAATTATATCACAATGGAAACAAATGAACCGTGGCTATTAATTTCTAAGGATGGTGGTAAAACTCAAAAGCGTACTTTGCCACATAAATTCTTGGATAATGGGTTACTTGGTGCAGATGCTAAAAGAGATCCTGCAGGCCAACCTACATACGATATTGGACCTTTGAATCTTACAATTGTTTGCGATCCTAAAAAGTTAAAATTGAATGATCCTACAGATTTAGAGAAAACAGGTATTCATGTTGGCTATATTACTTTCAAATCACCTTATGCAAGATGGGATAATGTAAGATTGCAAGTTAAATTTATCTACATTAGACCACCTTATGAACCAAGAGGACCAAGTAATTTACAAAACATTGCTTCCGGCATTTATCTTAATATGGTAAATAGTAATCCAGGCGACGCAGCAAGAACATTAGTATTTGGAACAGGGAACAGAGCAAGTGATAAAGTTGATTCTCTGTTTGGTGAATATCATCCCTCACAAGGATTATCAACAAGTCAATTTGATGCAAGATTCTTCCCAGTAGATCCAACGCTTGCAGCTTTATATCCAAATGGATTTGGTGATTTCTCGCCGAATATTGATAATCCATATTCAGATTCACGTGATATCAGAGACTATACAGCAAATAAATCACATTTGTTCTTAGTGAAATTCAATGCTCATAATGGTTATCCTGTTGTATTGACTTGGAATATTTCTCAAATACCAAATGGTGCAAGAGCCTTTATTAGAGATGTTCTTAATGGAGCATATTTCCAACCCGTTGATATGCTCACAGGAGGTACTGTTGTGGGTGATAATTTACGTTCATTTACATTTGTAGATGCTCGTATTAATTCGTTCTATATAGAATATACTTTACCAAAAGAGATTAAATATGTAGATAATAATAACAATCCTATCATTAAGAACGGTTGGAATTTGCTTTCATTACCGGTTAGGCCTCTAAGTCCTCAGTGGGATGTATTTTATCCAAGAGCTATCAATATTCCTTATCTCTTTACACAAAATCAGTGGCAGGATTCGCCAACATTAAGTGTGGGATATGGTTATTTTATAAAATTTGGCTCAAATGTTGATTACACATTCTCTGGTACTCAAATTAACGAAATCCTTCCTCCAATCGATAAAATACGACTAAATGAAGGTTGGAATACAATTGGTGCACTTTCATGCCCAACTAATATTACAAATATACAATTTACAAGATATGAGGATTTTGATATTCCATCGCTTGAATTTGCATTGCAATATGGTATATGGGGTTATACGACCAATAGAGGGTATGAAGAAACTTCTCAATTGCTTCCTGGTCTTGGCTATTGGATTAAAGTAAACAGCTCAGGGTTCTATAAATTACAAGGCTGCGGTTTGGCAAAGAATCCAGAATATAGCGACAGCTATTCAACTATTAAAGGTGATATTCTATCAAGTGCAATAAAATTAAACATTAATGATAATGTTGATCACTCATCTGATCTTTATATTTCTAATGATGCATCTATCAATATTGATAATTTTGAATTACCACCTGCACCACCTACGGAATTATTCGATGTTCGATTTGTTAATGATAAATATTTGAGCAATGAATCATCAAATATCATAAAATTACAAGGTGTCGAGTATCCTGTCCGAGTTACGATTGCAAATGCAGACGCAGATTATACACTCCGCGATGCTATTTCAGGCTCAATTCTCGGAACTATTTCACGTGGTACAAATGGGTCAGTTGAGATCACTAAAACAATGAAAAATGCAATCACAGTTGAAAAGTCAAACGTATTGAATGATTATGAACTCGCAGTTTACCCAAATCCTATATCAATAGTATCAAATGTTAATGTTTATATTCCTGAAGCTTCAAATATTAGCTTGAAATTATATAACACACTTGGCAATGAAGTTATGACACTATTTGAAGGCAATGTGGATATGGGTTTGAAATCATTCTCTATTAAATCAAAAGATTTATCAACTGGTGCTTATATTCTTAAGCTTACCAGTGGAAATATCTCAAGAATAGTTAAAGTTAATGTAATTAACTAAACTTTTCATTACTATAAAAAATGGGGTTGTTCATTTTATTTGAACATCCCCATTTTTTTTATATTAAATATTATTTAAAATCGTTAAATTACTTTT
>DIEP01000015.1:0-2741 GCA_002418685.1 Ignavibacteria bacterium UBA5771 | reverse complement strand
CAGCAGTAACTAATAATTTTGCCGCTGATAGTGTATATATAAAATTAAAAATTAAGAATAATGCTACTCCTTCTCAATCATTAGATAAACTTGCTTTCGGTATCCATTCTCTTGCAACTGATAGTCTTGATGCAATGCTCGGTGAAAAAGAATATCCGCCAATTCCCCTGCCAAGTGGTATTTTTATGGCGTATATGATATCATATGATGCTCGACAAAATCAAACAGTTTGGACATATTTAGATATAAGACCATTTGCAAAAGATTCAGATCACTTCTATCGTGAATATAATATGAGATTATTTTTTGGATTGGGTTCAGCAGTAACAGTTTCTTGGGATAATTTATCTAATTATATTGATTCCGCAAAAGTGCAAGATCCATTTGGTTATCTGGTTAATGTCGATATGAAAAAGGCAAACGAATTTACAACAAATGATATATTGCTGGATGAATTTATATTTAAAATTTGGTTCAATACCACAGGAACATCTATCAAAGATGATAAAAATACAATTAGCTCAATTATATTCCCAAATCCCGCAACTGATTTCATAAATATTGATAAAAAAATACAAATTAAATCTTTTGTATTATTCAATTTAATAGGAAATGAATTGCTTAATTTGAATTCTACTTACACTTCTAACACAATTTCATTACCTAATTTGGAGACGGGTATTTATTTTGCTAAAATATCGGATTTTGATGGAAATAATTACTTTGAAAAAATTATAATTAGATGAGCAATGACTGAAAACGAAAAAAAACATCTAAAAATAAAAAGTGCGGGGAATAATTATTCCGAAAATCCACATAAAAAAGATGAACTTAGTAAAAACAAATTTTACAAAGATAATGCAGTCGATGTTTCGATTGTTATTCCACTTTTAAATGAAGCAGAATCACTGGTTGAGTTATCTTCAAGTATTAAAGAATCAATGAGAAATATTAACATTTCGAATTACGAAGTAATTTTCATTGATGACGGCTCTACTGACAACTCAATTGATATTATACGGGATATTCATTCTAAGGATTCACGTTTCCATTGTATTAGATTTCGTCGTAATTTCGGGAAATCTGCCGGCTTATCGGTTGGATTTATGCGTGCGAACGGAAAATATGTAATCACAATGGATGCAGATTTGCAGGATGACCCTGCAGAAATTCCTAATTTATTAAAAAAATTAGATGAAGGATATGACCTTGTTTCAGGATGGAAGAAACAACGCTATGATCCGATTAATAAGACATTGCCATCAAAATTATTTAATGCTGTAACTTCAATTACAAGTGGTATCAAACTGCATGATTTTAATTGCGGTTTGAAAGCTTATAAATCTGACGTGATTAAAACACTACATATTTATGGCGAGATGCATCGCTATATTCCTGCACTTGCACATTGGGAGGGATTCAAAGTTACTGAAATACCTGTGCAACACCATAAGAGGAAATATGGTAAATCGAAATTTGGCGTTTCAAGATTTATAAATGGATTTTTAGATTTACTAACTGTGCTTTTCACAACAAAATATATGAAGCGTCCACTTCATTTCTTCGGTTTAGGAGGAACAGTATTTCTTATTCTTGGATTTATAGTAGATTTAATACTTTCAATCCAATGGATTATGGGACAGAAGAATTTAAGCAATCGCCCATTGCTTTGGTTTGGAATCGCATTAATAGTAGTCGGAGTGCAGTTTATTTCTTTGGGTTTAATTGCAGAATTAATAACAAAACATTATATGGAAATTAAAAAAGACCAATATTCAATAGCGGAGAAATTTTAGATGAAAAAATATCTTATAATTATACTTGTAATTGTATTTTGCCAAGTATCAGCTCATTCCCAATTTTTGAAAAATACTTCATTTGCATTGGGGCTTTCGACTTCCCAAATTTTGGGCAATAATCCCGCAGGTAAACCGATAGTATCTACAGGCGATGCAGATCCAGCTGTGATTGGAGGTGGCTTTTTCGGAGCGCAACCAGGAATTGATTTCAGAGTGACTATTCCAATAGATAAAGAACTAAGATGGAGAATTCCAATTGGTTTGGATTATCAATTCTTTTCTGCTAAAGAACGTATTCCCACCGGCAAAAACCTTGAAGTAAGATTGCGCCATTCATTAATCAATGTTTCACCTTATGTTGGAATAAGTTATGTGCTCCAAAACCTTGAGATGATAAAAGCAAAAACGTATGCAAGCCTTGAAGCAAGAGCTTCATTTATAAATAATATAAACTATGAAAGAGAGCATGATTATTTGAATTCTAATGACCTGGATACCACATTACACGAGATTTCAAAGAGTAATGCGACAAGATATGGCGGTCTTATGCGTGTTGGCGTCGAATCATTTTTATTTTATCCCGTACAGATCAATGCAAGTGTAGGCTTATCAGTAATGAACCTTTTAGGACGTGATAATGCAAGATATGAACTACTGACACCAACTAAATTTATGGAGGTGCAGGAATCATTTATATGGAACCTAAATTTTTCAATAATGTTTCAATATACGTTTTAGAGTATGATTTATAAAGAAGATTGCCGTTTCTTCCGTGGTGATATTCCTTGCAAACCTAATAAGAGTTATGGTGTGCATTGTGAAGATTGCAAATATTACAAAAGATCAGACGGCAAGATATTAATCATTAAACTTGGTGCTATTGGTGACGTTATCCGCACAACTCCACTGCTACATGGCTTTGAAAAAGAATTTCCAAATTAT
>DIEP01000101.1:1747-12067 GCA_002418685.1 Ignavibacteria bacterium UBA5771 | reverse complement strand
GCATCTACATATAGTTATAACGGGTCGTCCATCATCTCTGTTTCAACTGATAATGGTGAAAATTGGAAGAAAGTATACACTTCACCCGATGCCAATAGATTAGCAATTGCCGTTACTCCTGCAAATTCGGACTATGTGTATTGTCTTGCATCTAATAAAAACACTTATGGGTTTGAAGGCTTTATTCGATCGACTGATAAAGGCAATTCTTGGACACAGACCGCATCCGTCCCTTCACATCCAAATATACTGGGTTGGTATGATGGTTCAACTAACGATGCAAGAGGGCAAGGAGGTTATGATCTTGCTTTATGTGTGTCACCAAAGAACACTACTCTTATTTATACAGGTGGAGTAAATATATGGAAATCAAATGATCTCGGTAATTCATTTACTCCGTTAACAAATTGGACAAGTTTCTATAATCTTCCCTATGTTCATGCAGATATTCACAATTTTGAGTTTTCACCTTCGGGCAATCGTCTATATGTGACAAATGATGGAGGCATCTCAGTCAGTACTGACCAAGGATCAAGTTGGAGAGATATTTCCAATGGTCTATCTATAACACAATTTTATAAAATGGGGACAAGCGATAATGATCTTAATTCTATAATTGGTGGATGTCAAGATAATGGAACAAGCTTATATACTGGCAATGGAAACTGGCAGCATGTTTATCCTTCGGATGGTATGGACTGCGCCATTGATCCAACAAATTCAAACAGGATTTATGTCTCAATTTATAATGGCATATTCTATCGTTCTGATAATAAAGGAAAAAGTTTTGCAAAACTTGCCAGCAATGTCAACGAATATGGTGGATGGGTAACCCCTTTGGTTCTCAATCCATTAAATCCAAAAGTTCTTTTTGCGGGTTATCAAAATGTATGGAAAAATGATAATTATGGAGGAGGTAATTGGACTCGTTTGTCTTCATTTGGTTCTAACCAAACACTTGTTGCTATTGCGGTCGCTCCATCAGACACAAATGTAATCTATGCTGCTAATTATTCTGATTTATATGCTTCATATAATGGAGGCTATACTTGGAACTCTATATACACATCGTCCTCGTCATCAATTACATCTATTGCTGTTGATCCACAAGATCCAAAGCGATTATGGGTTACAAAATCGGGGTTTACGCCAAGTGATAAAGTTCTTGAAATAAATAATGGTGAGGTTTCCAACCTTTCGGGCAATCTTCCAAATGTTCCTGTTAATGCAATTGTATATCAGAAAAACTCACCTGATAGATTATTTATTGGAACTGATATTGGTGTGTTCTATACAGATTATAGTTCTGCATATTGGGAAAAATATGGGGACGATATGCCAAATGTAGTTATTAATGATATTGAAATTAATTATGGCGCAAATTCTCAGACAAAACTTCGTGCTGCTACTTATGGAAGAGGAATTTGGGAAGCTGATGTTATCAATTGTAATTATCAAAGCCCTACTATCACTTATACAGGAGCAACAAGTTTTTGTGAAGGTGATAGCGTAATATTGTCTGTAAACCTACCCGATCAACCTAACGATGCCGAACAACCTCAGGAGCCTTTGAATTATATTTGGTCGAATGGTTCAACTTCTAAATCAATTGTTGTTAAAGAAAGTGGAGCTTATAGCGTTATTGCTACATATCCCGATGGTTGCAAAGCAAAATCGAAAGCTGTGACTGTGAATGTAGTTCCCCAAAAGGATATATCAGTTACTTCAGGAACGGGATATTTTGGATTATGTGGAGATAATGACTCACTCGAATTGCGAGCCAACCTCGGATTTTCGGAATATGAATGGTCAAATGGCATGACGGGTAGAAAAATAATGATAACAGAACCCGGCGATTACTATGTTACAGGTTTCGGCACTTCGGGATGCCCAAGTAAATCTATTATATATACGGTAGGAAGGTATGATTTTCCCGAAAAACCCACAATCACCAGAGATTCCAATAATTTAATTGCAAATTCAAGTAATTCATACCAATGGTATCGCAATGGCATAAAAATTTTAGGTTCAATTGATCAAATCTATAAAATTCGAGAAAGCGACTCAGCAAGTTTCCTGCAAGTTGAAATTACTAATCAGGGTGGATGCAAAGCTATTTCTGATTCCTTCTATGTTGATCAGTATCTCAAGAATGAAGTTGGAGTAAATGAGATTGATTACACAATTGCCGTTGATATTATTCCTAATCCAACAAATGGAAATACCCTAATCCGAGCTAACAATTTCGACAATGGTCAAATAAAAATTGAAATAAAAGATATACTTGGAAAATTAATTTTTTCTAAGGAGATTTATGCAAATGGAGATTTTGAAATGCAGATAGATTTGAATCAATATGCTGCGGGTGAGTATTTTATTGTAATAAAATCACAAAATCATTCAATTACAAAGAAAATTGTAAAACAATAAATGATATCTTTTCTTAAAGGAAAAATCATAGAGAAAAGACCAACCGAGGTAGTGCTCGAAGCAAACTCGGTTGGCTTTTCAATTTTTATTTCAGTGAAAACATACGAGATGCTTCCCGAAGTCGGTTCTAACGCATTTATATATACAATTCTAATTCATCGGGAAGATTCAATGGCATTGTATGGATTTATTAATGAAGAAGAGCGCGAACTTTTCCGTAATTTGATTAATATAAGTGGTATTGGTCCCAAATCTGCTATAGGCATACTTTCAGCAATAGATTCCATAGAATTGAAGAATATGATTATTAATGGTAATTCTATTTCTCTGAGCAAAGTCCCGGGAATTGGCAAAAAAACATCTGAGCGTATAGTCCTCGAACTTAAAGACAAAATCTCGAAAACATTCATTCAAACTGAAATAACCACAAAGAATGGCATTTCCCCTCGAAATGAAGCTTTAAATGCCTTGCTTGTGCTTGGATATAATAAGAACACAGCAGAGAAAGTCATATCTGAAATTATTGTAAGTGCAAAAGATAAAAATCTGACACTTGAAGAAATGATAAAATTAGCTTTACAAAAATTAATGAAATAACAATGTTGCTTGTAATACCTTCACTCGATCTAAAAAATGGCAAATCAGTTCAAAGAATACGTTCTGATAATGGCAATGAATTCTATTATAAAGAATTAATGGATCATCCGATTGAATTTTGCAAATTGCTGCGGAGAGAAAATGCCAAGACATTGCATATAAATGATTTAGATGGAGATTATCATTCTCCAAATAGGGATATAATTTTGGAAATTGTTAATACTTTGGATATTCCTATTACTTTATCATCAACGTCAAATAATATCGAAGATTGTAAGTATTATCTTGAAGAAGGGATATTCCGGGTTTCAATTTGCAGCTATGCAATTGAAAATCCTGAGGGGGCAGAAGAATTAATGAAGCAATTTTCATCAACACGTGTGATTTTCCATTGCTTAGTGCAGGATGACTCTTTGATCATTGGAGGCAAAAAAAGCGAATACAAGTATGTTGACTTTATTAATTTAGTGAAATTGATTGGTGGAAAGCGTCTGATATATGGTCATACTGATTGGATGGGCAATACGCGTGCTGTCAATATTGATAAATTGAAAGAAATTGCAACTCTTTCACAAATGAAAATATCACTTTTTGATGGCGCTCCTAATTATAAAATTTTAAAAGATCTTCAAGACCACAAATATTTAGGAGTTGATTCGGTTATATTTTCAGCTTCACTTTACGAGAATAACTTTCCTTGTCAAGCAATTTGGCGACTTGCCGAAGTTCAGTAGGATGAACCAAATATTATTCGTGCTATTTGGGAGTATACTTTGCTGGTCATTGCATGCGCATTTTGCCGAGTAATTGCGAACTTGTATCATTGCGAAGCAATCATGGGAGGAACACCCCTTTATCCCCTCTTCAAAAGAGGGGAAACACTCTATCCCCTCCTCTTCATAAGAGGGGTAAGGGGGTGTTCCACTCCTTCTCTTCGCAAGAGGGGAAACTCCTGTATTTCCCCCTCTTCGTAAGAGGGGGTAAGGGGGTGTTCCACTCGCTCTTTGGGGTGTTCTTCCCATATTCTTGGTGGGTAAGACGTTCCTTGCAATGAGAGGTTCATTATCATTATTGCAATATCAATTTTCCATAATACACATTTGAACCATACCTAAAGCGATAGAGATATAATCCACTTGAGAATTGTGATAAATCAAATCTGAGTTCATTCGATCCACTTTGATAATATTGTGGAGGCAAGCTTATTTTTGCTTTGCCCATATAATCAAATAAATCAAACGAAATGTATCCACTTTCGGATGCACTAAAAACAAAAGTAATTGTTCCGTTTGCTAAATTAACTGTTGGTGTGGCAGTGAAGTCTTCTGAGATAATCGATTCCTCAACGGAAGATGTTCTATCCATGCTCAAAAGAATACCTGCATTTCCTGATGCCCATCCTTTATTTTTATTTATAAAAAATACACTCACTATCTCGCGAGAACCTGAATTAGCGGGTTCTTCGTGTTGCAAAACCCAATTGTTACCTCCATCCGAAGTATAGAAAATTTTCCCATATCTATTCATATAATCGATATCCCAATGAACGGCAGCAGCCCAGCCCTCCAACGAGTTAAGGAAACACACACCATATATTATATCACCAGTAGGAAATGATAATTTTTGCCAATTATCTCCGCTGTTTGTTGTTCTCATCACTGTTCCATCAGCACCACTTATCCATCCTCTCTCATTATCAAGAAAATAAATGCTGTATAGTGATGTATCCATTGGTACCTCTTTTTTAACCCAATTCTTACCACCATCATCTGTTTGAAACAAACCTGATGACCCATAACCTCCTAAAAAACCTTTATTGGTATTGAGGAAATATAAACAAGATGGTTGGATTGAACTTTCGAACTCCGTATCGCTCGAATCCCAGATTACTCCACCATCGGTTGTAAAAAATAATTCATTGCCATACGTCATAATCCAAACTTGTTCTTTATTCAGAGCATATACTCTGCTAATATTGATGCCTGGAAAAGAAAGAGGGACCCACGTCTCGCCAAAGTCCGTTGTCTTAAGGAATAATTTGTTGCCGCCCGTTATGAAACCGTTACCATCTGAAAACATATAAAGACCGTTTAATAAGACACTACCCATAGTTTGATATATATTGTCCCAAGTCTTGCCACCATCAGTTGTTTTGTAAATGGAAAATACACCTTGAAGAAAACCTGTTAAAGTGTCAATAAATACGACTTTTTGGTAAGCATCGTCGGGATCAGGAGGTGTCTGCACTATCCATTTATCTTCTGCATATAGAGAATGCGATGCGATTAAAAAACATACAATTAACAATACTTTTTTCATATTAATCCTTTATTTTTTGCTATCAAATTATTTATTTTATTATTGATAGCAAGTGAAACAAATTATATTTTTATTTTGTGGCGCCCCAGATAGAAGTAATTTCTGAATTACTGTCTATAGCCACTTGCATCATTCTTTTACATCAGATGCAGGAGATATATTACTTAAATATGTATATTTGTTCGGGTTTTAGTCGCAGCCATTTCGTTTCAACGAAGTGACTGCTTACGTTTGATTTTGACTTTATTAGGCATATAACACCCTTTTCCTATTTTTATTAAAAATAAAATGGTGGGAATATCTGCAAAGTTGGGGATTTTGGTAATTGGTAATTGGTAATTGGTAATTGGTAATTGGTAATTGGTAATTGGTAATTGGACGACGGCTGAGCAATGGTTTTATTGCCAAATTGTCTGTCATTTCTGACTAATAACCTTACAAAATTATGTATGAAATCGAAATTCATTATTGCTTTCCAATTACAATGCGAAATTATAAAATAAAATTGGAATAATCAAATATATTTTTTATAAAAAGAGAATAATTTAAAAATAGCATTGTGAACACGTTTTACCGCGTAATTGCGAACTTGTATCATTGCGAAGCGAACACTCTTTATCCCCTCTTCGCAAGTGGGGAAACTCCTCTATTTTCCCCCTCTTCGCAAGAGAAGAAACTCCTCTATTTCCCCCTCTTCGTAAGAGGGGGCAGGGGGTGTTCCACTCCCTCTTTGGGGTGTTCTTCCCATATTCTTGGTGGGTAAGACGTTCCTTGCAATGACTGACGAAATGAACTTTCGCGGTTTTTAATTGCTGAAATTTATTTGAAAATTTGTATTTTGCAGTTTTTGAAAAGTAAAAATTTGTATTTTGATAAGGAGCATTATATATGCCTCAAGTGAACATAGATGGTAAATTAATTACATCTGAATCAAATAAGACTATTATTCAAGCAGCTCTTGAAAATAATATATATATTCCACATTTTTGCTGGCACCCTGAACTAAGTGTTGCAGGAAATTGCAGAATGTGTCTGGTCGAAGTGGGAATGAACAAAAAATTGCCCGATGGCAAAATAGAACTCGATGCCGAAGATAACCCTGTTGTGCAGTGGATGCCAAAATTGCAAATTGCGTGTGCCACTCCAATTGCCGATGGAATGTATGTCCGATCTCAAAGCAAAAAGCCCGTTGAAGCACAGGAATCAGTGATGGAATTCCTGCTCATTAACCATCCGCTTGACTGCCCAATCTGCGATGAAGCAGGCGAATGCAAATTGCAAGAATATGCGTATAAATATTCCGAAAGTGAAAGCAGATTTGTCGAAGAGAAAAATCACAAACCTAAACACACTGCGTGGGGACCCAATGTTATGTTTGATGCAGAGCGTTGCATTTCTTGTTCCCGCTGCATTCGTTACGCGAAGGAAATTGCCAAGCAAGATGTGCTGACATTTGTCAACCGTGGTGATCACGTCCAAATCGAGCTCTTTGATGAGACAAAATTTGACAATCCATACTCAATGAATGTCATTGAAATATGTCCCGTTGGTGCTTTAACAAGTCGCGATTTTCGTTTTAAAACGCGTGTTTGGGAAATGAGTTTTAATGATTCGATTTGTCCAGGTTGCGCTCGTGGATGCAATATGAAAATCGGCGTGCGAAATAATAAAGTTCTCCGATTGCAGCCACGCACAAATCTGCACGTCAATCGTTATTGGATGTGCGACGATGGTCGTTTGAATCAGTATCCTTTTGTAAATGAAAGCAGAATTAAGAATTCAATGATATTGCAAAATAATGAACAAGTAGAAGTTCCTTATGAAGAAGCTATTAAAATTGCTGCGAAAAGTTTATCAAATTTCAAACCAAATGAAATAATGGTGCTTGGTTCAGCTTATTCCACAACCGAAGACAATTATATGCTGCAAAAATTCGCAAAGCAAATTCTCAAAACAAATCATATAGAGTATCTCCGGCATATTGATCCTGACTTCGGTGATGATTTCTTGCGAGTAAATGACCGCACTCCCAATGCAAAGGGTTGCGAAGAAATTGGGATAGCACCCGCTGAGGCAAGCTTAGTTAATGATTTAATTGCAAATATCAAAAATAAGCACATTAAAGCAATATTGATTATGAATGATAATTTGCAAGGTTATGATAAATTGCTTGAAAGTTTTTCAGAAGTTGAGATTCTTATTGTGCTTGCAACAAATCATAATAAATTAACAGCAATGGCTGATGTAGTGCTCGCATGTTCTACATACGCTGAAGTCGAAGGCACTTTTATTAATATAGATGGGCGTGTCCAGCATTTCGCTCCTGCTATTGTTACAAATGAAAATCGCGCTCAAATGGGATTGAAAATGAGCAGGTTAGACAAATTTGGTGCACATAATGATAATTGGACACAACATGAGGAGAGGAATAGCAAGCCCTCGTGGAAAATTATTAGAGATATTGCAAACGCAATGAGCGGAGGCTTGAATTACAAAAAAGCAGAAGATGTTTTCAATGATATTTCTCAGCATCTTTCGAATTTCAATGGTATGAGCTATCATTTATTAGATAAATATGAAGGTATAAAATTGGGAATGTCAAAGACTCCCGAGTTAGTTGGGGTCAATTATGTGTCTCATTTTATGAAACCCGATTGATATTTATTGAAAGTGATGGATTAATGAAATTGAGAACAAAATTGATCTAACAAACAATTATTAAATTTTAAAATGCAATAGAAAATGAGTATAGGTTGGATAATTTTAGAAGCTATAATTAAAGCACTTGTGGTAATCTCTTTATTGCTATTATCTGCTGCAATATCAGTGTATTTAGAGAGGAAAGTGTCTGCATTTATTCAGATGAGAATTGGACCGAACCGAGTGGGACCGTGGGGTATTTTGCAACCTTTTGCTGACGTTATTAAATTGATAATGAAAGAGGATATAGTCCCGAAAAACGCCAATTCTTTTGTGCATGGACTTGCTCCAATAATTTCCCTTGGTGTTGCAATAAGCATTTATGCTGTTGTTCCATTTGCCGATCCAATTAAAATTGGAGATAAAGTTATACAGATGGGTATTGCCCCGCAAGCAAATATTGGTATATTGTTTGTTCTTGCAATGACTTCGCTCGGGGTTTATGGGATCGCATTGGCAGGGTGGTCATCGAATAGCAAATACTCTATGCTTGGAGGATTACGCTCATCGGCGCAAATGATTTCCTACGAACTTTCTATGGGTCTCGCAATATTATCAGTAGTGCTTGTCAGTGGTTCATTTTCCTTGACAGATATTGTTAATCAGCAGTATTCGCATTGGGGAGGTTTCCGATGGAATGTGTTTATCCAACCTTTGGGTTTTTTAATATTTCTTATTACATCACTTGCTGAGACAAACCGGGCACCTTTCGATTTGCCTGAAGCAGAGCAGGAACTTGTGGGCGGATACAATACTGAATATTCAGGAATGCGTTTTGGTATGTTCTTTTTATCAGAATATGCAAATATTGCAACTTCATCTTTGATAATGACTCTTTTATTTTTTGGTGGTTGGACATTGCCATTTGACCCACAAAGCGTGGGATTAGTGCCGGGTTCAATATGGCTCGCAGTTGTTCAATTTGTTGTGTTTATTATCAAAGTTTATATCCTTGTTTTCTTCTTTATTTGGTTGCGTTGGACTCTGCCGAGATTCCGATATGACCAATTGATGAATTTGGGATGGAAAGCACTTTTACCACTTGGAATACTCAATCTTGTTCTGACCGGTATTGGCGTTTTGATCTTCAAATAATATTTATTTGAAAAAAGTCACTCTCATAAAAAGATAGGGACTTTAAGATAACACCACTGCCTGACTGATTGCAAATAAGAACTTTTGGAAAGGATTTTATTTTACTGCAATCCATTATTTAATTCTTTCGTAATTTTGTTTTTTATAAAAAATCGAAATTAATATGTCTTTCGTTCCTAATACAAATGATGATTATAAGGAAATGCTTAAGCAAATTGGCGTTTCCAATTTTGAAGAATTGATTCACACTATTCCTGCATCTGCACGCATTAACGAGCCATTAGATTTGCCTGATGCTCTCTCTGAATTAGAAACTATTAAATATTTAGAAAACATCGCAAAAAAGAATAAAACAGCAAGCGACAACGTTTGCTTCATTGGCGGTGGAATATACGATCATTATATTCCTGAAATTGTCAATTCTGTTTTGCAACGTCCTGAATTTAAGACTGCATATACTCCATATCAAGCAGAAGTATCGCAGGGAACTCTGCAAGCAATGTATGAATTCCAATCTATGATAGCACGGCTCACGGCGATGGATATTTCCAATGCTTCGCTATATGATGGAGCATCTGCATTGGCTGAGGCTTGTTTTATGGCAGCAAATAATACCAAAAAGAATGAATTCCTAATTGCGGGTTCCGTTAGTCCATTTTATCAACAAGTAGCGAATACTTTCACAAAAGGTAGGCAATTTACTTTCAAGCAATTTGTTGCTGATGATGGAACAGCAAATATTGATGATTTGAAAGCAAATATTTCACCGAATTCAGCAGCGATTATCGTTCAAAACCCAAATTTCCTTGGTAATCTTGAAGATGTAGTTGAACTCGAGAAAATTGCTCATCAAAATAATATGATGTATATTGTTATTTTCAATCCAATTTCGCTTGGATTATTAATTCCACCGGGTAAATATAACGCAGATATTGCAATCGCAGAAGGTCAATCTCTTGGCATACCAATGAGTTTTGGCGGTCCTGCTTTGGGATTATTCACTTGCAAAGAGCAATTTATCCGCTTACTTCCAGGCAGAATCGCAGGAATGTCAATAGATAAAGATGGCAATCGTTGCTTCGTGCTGACTTTGCAAACACGCGAGCAACAAATTAAGCGTGAGAAAGCAACCAGCAATATTTGCACCAATCAAGGATTGATGATGCTTGCAGCAACAGT
>DIEP01000101.1:1165-1675 GCA_002418685.1 Ignavibacteria bacterium UBA5771 | reverse complement strand
AGCGAAATTCCCGGTTTTTCTCTTTTCAATGATAAACCGTTCTTTAATGAATTTACTATAAAAACGAAGATCCCTGCATCTGTGATAATTGATAAAGCAGTTGAATCAGGATTCTTTGCAGGTATAGATATTGCTAAATACACGAATTTTGAGAACGGCTTAACAGTTGCAGTGACAGAAAAACGCACTCGACAAGAAATGGATCAATTTGTCGAATTCTTGAAAACGGTATAAGAATATTATTTAAAAAGATATTTGCATCCTCCTCGAGCTGATTGGATGCTTAAATCAGACTGTTGAGGCACATTGCAAAATGCCCCAATTCATTTCAACGTGCAACAATTGGTTATAAATCCAATATTTATTGTGGTTCGTGAGGCTGTATTCATTTTGAACATAGCAAGCAATTCGGAGTCCCAAAATATCAATGTCATTCGGATTTCTCATTTCGCTTGATATTACTTATGACTGATAGTTTTTCTACCTTCTTTCTTTATCCATCTGTTTTTT
>DIEP01000101.1:0-1074 GCA_002418685.1 Ignavibacteria bacterium UBA5771 | reverse complement strand
TTTAACAAACGAAGAATATATTGAAGTTTATTCTAAGGGTCCTCAGTTAATGTATCATCCATTATTAAATAAAGGCGCGGCTTTTACTAATCAAGAAAGGATAGAACTCGGATTGGACGGTCTTATCCGAGATAAAGTCTTAACAATTGAAGACCAAGTAGAAAGAACATATGATATGTTCAAACGCAAACCCGATGACCTTGAAAAGTATATTTTTCTGCAAGGTGTATTAAATCGGAACGAGACAATGTTCTATAATCTAATATTCAAATACCTGAAGGAAATGCTTCCAATTATTTATACTCCTACTGTTGGGCAGGCGTGCCAGCAGATGAGCCATATATTGCGTCGTTTTAGAGGTATTTATATCACCGAAGATAATATTGACCAAATCGATAATATTTTCAGCCAAGTCGAATTGCCTGATGTGTTCCTAATTGTTGTAACTGATGGCGAGAGGATATTGGGACTTGGAGATTTAGGCAGTGATGGGATGGGTATTCCCGTTGGCAAAATTAATCTATACGTTGCAGCAGGTGGATTGCATCCAGCGGGATGCTTGCCAATTACACTTGATGTTGGAACAAATAATGAAAAGTTATTAAATGATCCCTCATATTTAGGTGTGAGGAAACATCGACTTGACTGCGACGAATATGAGGAATTTATTGAAAAATTCGTGATGGGAGTAAAGCGTCATTTTCCAAATGCTTTATTACAATGGGAAGATTTCAGCAAGAAGAGAGCTTTTATGCTGATGGAACGTTATCAGCATCGGATTCTTTCTTTTGATGATGATATTCAAGGGACAGGTGCTGTTATTTTAGCAGCTCTTTTCTCAGCTTTCAGAATTAAGAAAACCAAATTTGCTGACGAGAAATTTGTGGTTGTGGGGCTTGGTCAAGCGGGTTCGGGTGCTTGCTATAATATCGCAAATGCTCTGAAAAAAGAGGGATTAAGTGACGATGAGATAAAACAGCATTTATTTGCTGTCGATGTTCAAGGATTAGTGACTGATGATTACGAAAATTTAGAACTCCAAATGAAGCCATTTGCGCAAAAACGTGCTGATTT
>DIEP01000131.1 GCA_002418685.1 Ignavibacteria bacterium UBA5771 | reverse complement strand
TTTATACCATTTTTAATATTCATTTCTTGTTCCTCGCCGAAAAATATGCAGAAAATTACCCTTGGAAGTTTTTCTAATGCTTATGAGATTTCGGAAGGGGATTCTGCTTTGGTTAAGTGGGATTTCAGAAATGCCGATAGTGTTAATATTATTGGGATAGCACGAGCTTTTAATAATTATGATTCCGTCTATCTTTCTCCGAGATATGATACGACTTATAATTTAATTGCAGTCAATTCCGTAGACACACAAAAAATTGATTTGCATATTTTCGTAAATCATCCAAAAAAGGAGATCCAGACAGGCGCCGAGATTATTCAAAAACAATTTGAAGAGCCCTCGCTTGAAACTACTGATTATCTTAATGGCTTGCTTCCTTCATCTGTGCGTTTTAACTTGAAAAATATTAAAATAATACGTTCTGATCTATCTGATGACTCTATCATTTTGGATCTGCTTCCACTTGATGAATTCGGGAATTTTATTAACAATTTAAACCTTGATAGTCTCAATTTATCTTTTGAAGCAGTTGCACTCGGAATGAAAATGTCTTTTAATCAAAAATTGCTAAATGAAAATCATTATGATAAAGCAAATGATTCCATTTCAATCAATATTCTTGTTGAGAAATCCCTTGCAGCCTATGATTTAAATAAAGTTAGCGAACAATTGCGAACTGCAATCAAGAATTTTGATAATTCAGACAGAGTCACACTTGCTTCTTTCAATCAGAATATGGAAATACTTATTGATAATGAATTACCACATCAAGCATTTTTGAATTTTAACGCAAGCAACTTAATTCCTTCGGGAACAGCAGCGTATTCCTCTGCAATTATTCAATTGCTTCAGAAAATTAAGAATTCAAGTGACTATAAAAATAATATCATAATATTATTATCTTTCAGCGAAGAAAACAGCTCTGTTACTTCCACTCTCGACGAAGCATTGAAAATTGCAACTATTATGAAAATTCCTATTTATGTTATCACTTTATCGAAAGATTGCAAGGGATACGAGATGAATTCAATCACGGATGCAACAGGCGGACGTTTATATTCTCTTGAATCTAATGAATTTGATAATATTAGCAAAGTGATTTCGGAAATATATTTTGGTCAAAAGGTAAATTATCAATTTAAACTTTCATTTTTAAATGAAATCAAGAATATTTCTGAATTATACGTTAAAGTTTTTGTTTATAGTAATCAAAAATTTATAGAAGATAATCAAAAATATTATTTGGAAGTTCCTGATATATATATTCCTTATCAAATTTTATCCTTATTCGATTTTGCATCAAAGGAGGTTCCCCCAAGCTATTATAGTAAAATTTCAGAATTAGCAAATTTGCTAAAGAATAACACAAGTAGTGTCCTTGAAATAACTGCATTTTCTTATTTTGAAACTGATAGCGTGCAAGATTATGAGCTTTCCCTTGAAAGAGCTCAAAGCGTGCGTAAGATTTTAATTGATTCAGGAGCAAATCCTGCCCAAATCCGAGTGAAAGGTAGAGGTAATGAGAATCCACTGTATTATTTGCCCACAAAAGAATGGCAGATGTCATACAATCGAAGAGCAGAAATTCGATGGTTAGACCCGGCATTTCTTCCTTATGAAATTTTGGCTCAAAAAGCTGCTTCGGAATCTGAGGCACTTGCAAAGGTCGAGAATTGGGAAAAATTAGGTTTGCGTTCTTATTATTTGCGTTCTGTAATTAACAATGATATTAATTATCAAGTAAAAATTTGGGGATACGCCACAGAAAAAGAAGCTCAAAATGAACTCAAGAAATTGCAAGAGCGTTTTCCCGAAATCCATTTTGAGCTAGAATAGGAATTCTTTAATTAAAATTTAATATTAATCTGACCAAAGAATTCTCTGCCAGGACCTGGCTGATAGCTATTGCCATCAGGATCAGGCTCTGTGAATGCCATCCATTTTTGGTCGGATAGATTCTTGCCAAAAACTGAGATTTGGCAATTTGTTCCAAAGATATTTAAATCATAAGCAACTCTTGCATTGATCAATTGGAATCCATCCTGTGTCAAATTGGGATTATCCGAGAAAATATACCATTTGCTATTAATGTCCGCACCCAGACCAATTGTGAGCTTTTTAATTGGCTTATAGGCAATATCGAATGACAATTGATGTTCAGGTGAATTTGGCAACCAATTACCGTCAAGAGCTTCTGGATCGGTATATTTAAAATGAGAATATGTATATGCGACTTGCAAGTTCAAATTATCCAATAAATTAGCAGTAGCATATATTTCAGCTCCATAGCGTTCACTTGAGCCCGCATTTCGATAAAATGTTTCGAGTGGTCTTTGTTCAATTCTGTATCTATCAAAATCATTATCTGTTTGCAAGTAGAATAAAGTCAGATCGCAATATAGAAAATCGAATGCTGTTAATCGTCCGCCGATGTCAACACCATTGGAAGTTGCACCCCCCCCTTTCATTTTCCTTAATTTGCCTTTCTATTTGCTTGTTAATTGAAATTTTTATAAAATGATAAATAGAAATGGGAATAATTTCATCAGAAATTAAAATAATAAGAAATAAGGGTATAACTAATTTTAACAATGTCCCTTGGCTGTATGAATGCAATTTCTTCAACGAATTATTATCATTTCTTTAAAACAAAATTAATCAATCTTAACAAAATACAAAATTACTAATTCAATAATTTCTAATTTTGAAAGTCTATCTTATATTTTATTTCAACGAATCACAATTTAATTAAGCATAATGAATTCTTTGTTTCAGATTTTTATTGGGAGCATCCTGTTAAGTCTTGTTCATGCCTCAATTCCCAATCACTGGTTAAGTATTGTTGCTATCAGTAGATCCGAAAATTGGTCTATTCGTGAGGCAATGTCTGTTACTGCAATTGCTGGGACAG
Source organism: Ignavibacteria bacterium UBA5771 (assembly GCA_002418685.1). Taxonomy (GTDB): domain Bacteria; phylum Bacteroidota; class Ignavibacteria; order Kapaibacteriales; family UBA2268; genus UBA2268. Next base: position 23,589 of record DIEP01000131.1, on the reverse strand, counting down.
CCCATATTCTAAGTACTCTTATTGTTGGTGTAATAATTGGAATATTTGGTTATGCATTATCATCATCTTATGCATTTATTACGAAAGTAGCAGCGCCATTAGTATTATTGATTTTAGGTGTAATCTATATTTTTGCTGATCAAAGAGAAAATCGGAAGCATCATCATCACGAGCATATTAATACTGAAAAATTAATCCAGCAGAAAAATAAGAATAAAGCGGCTATAATCACTTCTCTTGCGGTAGCAATGTTTTTCTCGCCATGTATTGAAATTGAAGCCTATTACTTTTCAGCAAGCACCGCGGGATGGATTGGTATTGGGATTGTTTCAATTGTTTATTTTGTCATCACTCTTTCGGGAATGCTTTTGCTGGTGAATCTTACAATGAGGGGAGCAAAGAAGATCAACCTTCATTTTATGGACCATCACTCAAAAATGGTTAGCGGAATTATTCTTATCCTTTTAGGTGTATTTACTTTTTTTATTGAATAAAATCATTCTATTACATTTTTATTATTTATTTTTGTATATTATATTTAATTATAAAAATGTGCTATTATTATTCACTTGCCGAGGATGCAATAAAATTACAAAAACGATTCAACGCGGAAATTTTAGAAAAAGAAAAATACAACTCTTTTATAAAAATATCAGCATTTGAAGAAAAAGAATTGCCTGTTATAATAAAGGATAGATCCAACGTAATTAAATTTTTCAGATGGGGACTTATTCCTTCTTGGATTGATTCAGAACATACAGGCAAGAAAATGCATGCTCGAACAGCTAATGCACGTTCTGAAACAATTTTCGATAGAAAATCATTTAAAAATATCATTTTTTCACAAAGATGCATAATTCCTGCAACGGGCTTTTATGAATGGCAACATCTTTGGAATGAAAATATTCCTTATTTATTAAAATTGAAAGATGAGGAACTCTTTGGACTTGGAGGTGTGTGGGACCAATGGGTGAATCCCGAGACAGGTGAAATAATTAATACTTTTTCAATTATTACAACAGTTGCAAATTCTCTTTTGGAAGTTATTCATAACACAAAAAAACGAATGCCCATAATTATTGATAAAAACGATGAAGATATGTGGTTCGATAATACTCTCGGAGCATCTCAAATAAAATCAATGCTTGAACCATATCCCGCTGAAAAAATGGAAGCTATAAGATTAGACCAAAATGATGAAGAGCTATATCTTCCCTTCTAAAACAATTTGTCCCAAAAACTACAATGCTTCTAATAAAGCAATGCAATTTATATTAACATTTGTTGCTCGTTCTATTTTAATCTAATAAAAATCAATAATAATCCTTCTAAGATTTTTGCCCCTTTTTTATCCTTTATTCCCAAATAGGAAATCTGCCAGGGGTCCAAGGTGCTCCTACCTTTTGAAGAGCGTCTTGAATAGGTTGCACTTGATTATCTTGAATGGATTTCATTTGACGCAAGAATTCCTTCAATTGATCTGAAGCAATGTTATAACTATCCCGTGCTGTTGAGGTTGGTGCAGAATCTAAATCCCAAACTACCCAGATAACATAGTTAAGCCTATCATTAATAGATGGTGTTTGGTTTTCACTGTGTTCTTCGATAGTTTTATTGCCCTTCAATTTAATACCAAGCATTTTCAAATCAATTTCTGACTGCCGTAATTGACTGTATAATTTATTGTCAATATTTGGAGAATTTAAAATAGCTTTTTTCATCAAATCGACTTGGCTCAGTAGTTGATCATAATAAGAATTTGTGCCCAACACTGCTTGCTGAAGTTTTGCGACATTTTGTTGGAATGCTACTAATTCTGTGCGATTTGCAATTGGCAATGTTGCATTATTCAGATGTTTAACTTCAAATTCAATCGGTCCGGCGATTTGTGTTGAATTTCCATCAATTACTTTGCTCATTGTCACATTATATTTTCCCGGAAGAACAGGGAATCCCGAATTTTTATTGACATCAGTATTTTTACTAACAGGAGATAAATCAGGATAACGCAAATCCCACGAAATTCTATGTACACCCGCTGCTGCTGGAACAGTCATATTACGGACAAGTTTATTACTTTGGTCAAATATAGAAAAAAGCAAATATGGTGTTTCTTCAAGGTCCTCTTTTGTTAATTGTTCAAGAGTTGGATAAGGAGCTTCCTCACCTTTTTTCGCAGATTCTTTTTCAATTTCAATTCTATTGGCTTTTTGTGTTTTAATAGATTCTTTTAAATAATAAGTAAAAGTTGCACCAAATGGGGGATTATCTGCTCGGTAGAATGAACCTCCCAATGAGAATTTTGCCTTTGATTCATCCATCACATACATTTTTGCATCTTTTACGGGAAATATAACTGCTTCTTTCTCAAGATTATCTTTTGTCAAAAATCTTAACGGAGAATAATTATCAAGAATATAAACTCCTCGACCAAAAGTTGCAACAATTAAATCGTTTTCTCTTGTTTGTATGTCAAGGTCGCGAACATTTATTGTTGGGAAATCGCCTTTAAGTTGCACCCATTTATTTCCGCCGTCATTTGTGAAGAATAGCCCGAATTCGGTTCCAACAAATAACAAATTTTGATCTACAAAATCCTCTGCAATTGTATAAACTGTTCCGCGCTCAGGTAAATTAGAACTAATGGAAGTCCAAGTTTTGCCCTTATCATTGCTTTTGAAAATATAAGGTTTGAAATCTCCCGTTTTGTGATTATCAAAAGTTGCATAAACTGTATTTTCATTGAATTGTGAGGCAAAAAGATCACTGACATAAATTAGATCAGATAAACCATCAGCTTTTTCGATTTTTGTCCAATTTTTACCGCCATCTTCTGTCACTTGAATTAAACCATCATCTGTTCCAACATAAATTACGTTCTCATTTAAAGGCGATTCGCATAATGAGACAATGTTTCCATATAAAGACGTAGAGGCATTTTTTGCTACAGCATCAGCATTCCAAACTTTATCCATAATCTTGAGCTTATTGCGGTCGATTTGGCGTGTCAAGTCAGGGCTGATTGTCTCCCAAGTATCGCCTCTGTCGGTGCTTTTAAACAAAACATTTGCAGCAATATAAATTGTTTTAGGATTATGCTTGCTTATTAATAATGGAGTGTCCCAATTGAAGCGCACCATTTCGTCTTTTTTAGGCTGTGGCTGGATAAATTTAACTTCTCCATTTTTTCGATCCATTCTAACCACACCGCCATATTGAAATTCGCCATAGACAATATTTGGGTCAGTTGGGTCGATTTGGGCTTCATAACCATCACCGCCAACAATTTGAAACCACTCATCATTTGTGATTCCGCCCGTATTATTTGTTTGGGAAGGACCTCCCCAAGAATTATTATCTTGAGTTCCGCCATAAACCCAATAAAAGGGTTCCTTATTATCAGCTTGAATACGATAAAATTGTCCGAGTGGCAAATGTGCAAAGAAACGCCAATTTGCTGCATCATCATAAGTTTCGTAAATGCCACCATCACCACCAATCATAAAATGGCGAGTATTCTCAGGATCAATCCATATTGCATGGTCGTCAACATGCCGATATTTCAGTCCGACTGTTGCAAGTGTTTTCGCTCCATCTGTCGTTACTTTCGTGTATGTATCGGGGAAATAAGCTTTGTTGGGATCAATTGGATCGCATACTATTTCTTGATAATATTGCGGTGAACCTGAAATCCAACTATTGCGTTTTTCCCAAGATGCACCTCTATCAGTCGAACGATATATACCATTTTGTGAACCTGCTGTTTCAATAACAGAATAGACATAATCGGGGTTCGCAGGAGATACTGCTATTCCAATGCGTCCAATATCTCCACTTGGAAGCCCATTTGCTAATTTATTCCAAGTTTTTGCTCCATCAGTAGATTTGTAAATTGCACTTTCAGGTCCTCCGTCGATTAATGTCCAAACAGTCCTTGCCCTTTGATAAGAAGTAGCGTAAATTACGTCAGGATTTCGCGGGTCGATTGCAATATCAGAAACGCCGGTCCAGTCGCTTATTTTAAGAACTTGCTCCCATTTCTCGCCTCCATCTATCGTTTTATATAATCCTCTATCTCCACCCGATGCCCAAAGAGGTCCTTGTGCTGCTGCATAAACAACATTAGAATTTCTCGGGTCGACTATTATTTTGCCAATATGTTCGGAATTTTTCAATCCCATATTGTTCCAAGTCTTCCCACCATCGAGCGATTTATATATTCCATCACCATAGCCCACACTTCGCTGACTATTGTTTTCGCCTGATCCAACCCAAACAATATGAGAATTATTGGGATCAAGAGTTATGCATCCTATTGAAAACGAACCCTCATTATCGAAAATTGGTTCAAAAGTAATACCTGAATTTGTGGTTTTCCATACTCCACCCGAAGCAACAGCAACATAAATAATTGAATGATTGTTGGGGTCGACAGCAAAATCGCCAATTCGTCCTGAAATTACGCCAGGACCAATTAACCGTAATTTTAAATCTTGGACAGTCGTGGATGTTAGTAATTCTTTTTTTTCTTCTATTTTTTCAGCAGCTTTCTTCTTTTGCGAGAAAGTTGGACTTGTAAATAATATGAGTATTAATATTGTGAAAATATAATATTTTAAAAATTTCATAACTGCACCGTAAAAAATTAGCAAATTACAATTTTATTGATAATTGAAAAACATTTTTGGATGATTATTGCAATCAAATATATTCTCTGTGAATTTAAAAGCAGTCAAAGAAATAGAAATGGAAAGTGCAATTATCAATAAAATTCTTGCAATTTGATTTTTTTGAAAAATATAATAAGTTCCCCATATTATTAATACAATACTGACTAAAATATGCCAACTAATGTTATGGATAAAATATATGTCAAGTTCGGAAAGCAGGAGTAATATTCCCAAGGATACAAGGAAAGTTCCCCAAAAAATAAATTTAATTTTCATCAGATTTTTTACCCCTTAATGAAAGAATTATTAAATAAACTCCGACTATAATGAAAAGAGCACTCCAAATATATTCTCCATTAATATATGGTAGCAATTCATTAACCAAGATTAATGCACCAATGATAATAAGGATTAACCCAATTAGAAAGCGATTCTTATTTGCTCTCTCAGAATTTTGCGATGGCATTTGATTTAAATCACTACGCTGAGCATTTTCGGTTTCGTATTCAGTTTGCGGTTGAGTAGCAGTCCCCGCCTCGTTATATGCAGTTTCTAATGGCGCTGAAGGAGTAATGATCCATAGAACTATATAAACAATAACTCCAACACCATAGAGACAAGTGAAAACCACAAACAACACCCTAATGAATAAGGGGTCGATATCGAAATATTCTCCAATACCACCGCAAACACCACCAATTATTCGATGCCGTCGAGATCTTTGAACAATTTTCATTTTCAATCCTTTTTTTAGAATTTATTACGAGTTCTCTTGGAATAAGTTTCAAAATAATTCTAAAATTTCCTTAATTTGCAATTTTTTTATGAAACATAAATACTATTTTAATATAATATTCATTTTAATTTTTTCTTCCCTAACTCTTGAAGCACAGCAAAAAGTAGAAGAAAAAAGCGACAAATTCATTGTTGATTTGAATCTTGACCCCATTTTTGGATTCTATCCTGAAATTTATATTTATCATAGCTTATCAAAAAATATTGATTTAAATTTTTATACAACATTTTGGGTGAGTGGAATTAAAGATGATTCATCAGAGATAGCGTCAGAATTTGGAATTGGTTTGGATTTCAAATTTTTTTCAGGTGATTTGGTTCTAACTCCGTCAATTGGGATAGGAAGCGGGAATTTCCAGAGTGGAGGCGGCAGGCTTGTAGTAGGGGATAACATTGTCCCATCATTAACTGTTGATGTTGATCTATTTGATAAAATACATGTTGAAGGAATGGGAATATATTGGAAATCGCTACGGAAAGAGAGCAATAAACGTGTATATTTAGACCAGATGGAATGGATGGCAAATGCTGAATATAGCGTTAGTGATTTGCTCAATTTTGGAATTTATATGGATCAATATTTGATTAAGGAATTTACTAATAATTGGTCGGATCTTTATTCTGTCTTTTTATGGTTAGGACCATCTTTGAAAGTGAAAGTCAGGAATAACTATCTGTGGTTTTCGGCAGGTGTTGATTTAATTGATTATCTCGATAAAACATTGCCGAGCAATAAAAAGACTTTCAAAGATTACTATAAATTAACAGCAAATTTTGAATTATGATTTAAGAGTTAGTAAATATTGTTAATTTCAAAGAATTTTGTAATTTTGTAAATAATTAAATCGCGGAGAGGAGCAATTGGTCGCTCGTCGGGCTCATAACCCGAAGGTTGCAGGTTCGAGTCCTGTCTCCGCTACAAGCATTTTAAACCAGCCCCAAATTTACAATTTCATATCCTTTTCACAATTGCAAGAATAGTAGGGAAGTTACAGTTGCAGAGGCAGTAATATTTCTCTTCTGCTTCTGCAACTGCTTCTATGATTATTATCCTTGCTCAAGCATATTTAATGCTCGAATAAACCTAGTCATACCAATTCCTCCACCAAATCGAGGGGACATTGGCAAATCCAAAAATGCTCCCAACTCTTGCATTACTCTTGCTCTGCCGAATTGTGCATAAAGCAGTTCAGAATACTTTCCATTCGATATAGTATGGAAGCGGTTCAGCATTATGTTAGGATCTATTTCTCGTTCAGCACTGCCAAAGGTCTCCATTCCATAAAGTATAACATCGACTTTATTTGCCGTTTCTCCATTTGGATGGCGTTTCATATTCCAAAATGGAGACGTGTATTCGGGGAAGTTCTCTAAAAAGAGGACGGGTGCAATTTCTTTCCCTATATGCTCTTCAATAGTTGCGGAAATGTCCTTTGTGTCGAATATCTTTGCTAAATCCATATAATTGGTTTCAAAGTAATCTTCGCCTGAATGCTTGATTGCCTTGCTTTTGACAAATTCTGACTTAAGCAGATCTTTCGGAAAACCTATATAGTTCAAAAGATCTTTTTCAAGGTTGATTAATTCATTCATTCCTCCGCGTGCTTCGAATTCAAACATTGGGAAAATTAGGTCGTGTCTGCCCGGAATTGGGTTTGCTTCTTGACGATATGATGTAGATTGGCAAAATACACCTGGATAATCCGAATTAGTTAGCAATTCGTATTCGAGGTCCATTTGTCCTGTTTGCTTCAAGGGCCAAACTTGACCTGAATATTGAAATGTGGCAATTGTTGACGGATCTTCGCATGCTGAAAGAATGCTTAAACGTGATTGTGTAGCTACTTCCACAAATCCGCGTTGTTCGAAAAAGTTCCTGAGCTTTTGAGAAGCTTGATGGTATTGTTTTGAGTTGATTGTTGGTTGTGAATACATTATAACTCCATATTAAATAATAAAAAAAAACCGCTCATTAGCGGTTGTTGATTTAATTTTCTTTTTAGTAGATTTTGGAAATAGTTTGATACTATAAAAAAATACCCAACTTTCAAAAGTTGGGTATTTCGAATTACAACAATTTCTATTTTGAGAAAAATATGGACTTTTGTTTTTTTTCTTGTTTGCAATGTTTTTCTTTCAGTATCAATTACTGAAAAACAAAATTAAGGAAAAGTTTTTAAATAGCCAATTTTTTTTTAAATTTATAAACTATTTGAATTTGGCAAAGAACTTATTTGCTTTTTCAAATCATTTAATTCATTAAATATTGCTTCAAGTGCTTTGTTCTGAGAATCAAGATGTTCGAGTATGACTCGCGATTCTTCTTCAGTTTTTTTATTAATTTCATAATCAATATGAGCATCAATTCTATCGCGATATGTTTGTCGATTTTGACTCATCATAATTATAGGTGTTGAATAAGCAGCCTGTAAAGATAATAATAAATTCATTAGAATAAAGGGGTAAGGGTCCCAATGATATATTAACACAATGACATTGAAAATAAGCCATAATACGACAAATACGGATTGTGTTATTAAAAATTTCCATGATCCGATTAGTCTTGCAACAAAATCAGATGCAATCTGTCCTGTTGTTCTTTCCTCGGCGAGAACTTCATTGACATTACGAACTGGTGGATGAGTATGCTTATAGGGTTCTGGGAAAGATATATTCATAATATGCACTCTTAAAAATTTACAAAATAATAAAAAATAATTAACAAAAATACTAAAAAATCAATGAAATTCAATTACTTATTGAATTATGTAATCATCAAATTGAATTCTGTAATTATTAAACAATTTAATCGTCAAAATTAGATATAATGATGTATTCGTCCTGATTAGATGATCGAACTAGTATTTTATAAAGAAAAAGAGCAACTGTCAGCAATCTATTTTTTATATTAAACTATTACAAATAATTCTTTAAAATATGCAAAAGAGGTTTTAAATAAATGTTAAACTACAAAAAATTATTCAGACAACTATTACTAATTTCTCTTATAGTGATAGGGACAACTTTTTCTTCATGCACTACCAAGGAATCTCGAAGCGAAAGCGTCAAAAAACAAAGTGTAGAAGAAGTAGAAATTTTTGTGGCAACTCCAACATCAGTAATAAATGAAATTTATACAACAGGAACGATTTTAGCAGATGAACAGGTTGATATTAAGGCACCAATTTCTGGTAGAATTATGTCTATAAATTTCAAAGAGGGGCAAAGCGTTAGCAAAGGGCAATTACTTCTGAAAATCGACGATAGAGACTGGAAAGCTCAGCTCTCTGCATTAGAAGTTAAGCTTACTAAAGCCCAAAAAGATTTGGAAAGAAAAAAAGAACTGTATAAAATCAATGGTGCAAGTATGCAAGAAGTTGAGGATTTGCAATCGACAATAGCTGAATTGCAATCGCAAATTGAACAAATGAATGTCAATGTTGATTATGCAAATATAACAGCTCCTTTTTCGGGAAAAATCGGATTGCGAAATTTAAGCACGGGTGCTTATGTTTCAGCAGGACAATATATCACAACTTTGGTAAAAACTAATCCAATAAAAATAGATTTCCAAGTCCCTGCAACTTATATCGGACAAATTAAGGAGGGGCAAGTTGTTCAAGCAATTTCCAAATCAACGAATGATACAATTTATGCAAAGATATATGCTTTTGACCCCGGAATATCAACTTCATCAAGGAATATGAATGCAAGGGCAATTGCTGATAATTCCCATAATAAGTTTGTCCCAGGAGACTTTCTTGAAGTTAGAGTCATTCTTGGGAGAATTGATAACGCGATAATGGTACCTTCCGAATCTGTTATTCCCGATTTAGATAAACAAATAGTCTATTTATATAGAAATGGCAAAGTTGATGTAGCTACTATTGAGACAGGGTTACGCACTGATAGTACAATCTATATTATTAAAGGAATTAAAAAAGGCGATTCTATTATCACATCGGGTATTTTGCAAATTAGACCCGGGATGAATGTCAAAGTGCGTAATGTATTGTAAAAATAAAATTTAAAAAATGACACTTTCAGATTTAAGTATAAAAAGGCCAGTCCTTGCAATTGTCCTTTCGCTGCTGATTATATTATTTGGATTAGTTGGATACTCTTCATTGGGCGTTCGGGAATATCCAAGCGTTGATCCCGCAATTATTTCAGTCAGGACTTCCTACACGGGTGCAAATGCCGACATCATTGAATCTCAAATAACTGAAATTATTGAGGAAGCAATTAGCGGAGTGCAAGGTATAAAAAATATCAACTCAGTTAGTGCAGATGGTCGAAGTTCGATCACTATCGAATTCGATTTAAATACAGATATGGAAACTGCCGCTAACGATACAAGGGATAAAGTATCGCAAGTCGTTCGCCGGCTTCCTCCTGATTGCGATCCTCCTGTTGTGACAAAGGCAGATGCTGATGCACAAACTATCTATGTGATAACCTTACAAAGCAAAGAACACGATTTAATGGATCTTACCGATATTGCTAATAATGTGGTTAAAGACCGTATGCAAACAATTAAGGGTGTTAGCCAGATTTATATATGGGGAGAGAGAAAGTATGCAATGCGGTTGATACTCAATCCAACTTCTATGGAAGCATATTCAATTACTCCAATGGATGTTGCCAAAGCACTATCAGCCCAAAATATTGAATTACCATCAGGTAGAATAGACGGCAAAACCACTGAATTATCAGTTAGAACGGTTGGGAGGATGTCTACTCCTGAACAATATGATAATTTAATAGTTGCAGAACGGAACGGTGCACTGATTAAACTTCGAGATATCGGCAAATCTGTTCTAGGTGCGGAAAACGAAAGAACTATAATGCGTGGCAATGGTGGAATTCCTATGGTAGGAGTGGCACTTCAACCACAACCAGGTGCTAATTATATAGAGATTGTTAATGAAGCTAAATCAAAATTAGAAGATTTAAAAAAGGAATTACCCCCGGATATAATCACTAATGTTGTTCTCGATAATACAAAAAGTATCCGTAAAGGAATTAATGAAGTTATTGAAACTATTATTATTTCATTTTTCCTTGTCCTTCTTGTTGTATTCTTCTTTCTACGAAATTGGCGGGCAACTTTAATACCAATAGTAACTGTCCCTATATCATTAGTTAGCTCATTCTTGTTCCTTTATTTACTCGGATATTCAATAAATATCTTATCGCTACTTGGACTTGTTCTCGCAACGGGTCTGGTTGTAGATGACGCTATTGTTGTGCTTGAAAATATATATTCAAAAATTGAACAGGGTCTGAATCCTATACAAGCAGCATTCAAAGGAAGCAAAGAAGTGTTCTTTGCAGTTATGTCCACTTCAATTACACTTGTTAGCGTTTTCTTACCAATATTCTTTTTGTCGGGTTTTACTGGTAAATTGTTCCGCGAATTCGCATTAGTCGTTGCAAGCTCTATAGTTGTATCGATGTTTGTTTCCCTTACTTTGACACCAATGATGTCATCTCGATTATTGCACACCGGAGAAACACATCACTTCTTGTTTAATTTAATTGAAAATTTTATCAATAAAGTTACACAATTATATAATTCATTGTTATCTAAATTCATAAAAGCACGATGGATTGCCATTCCGATTGTTCTTCTATGCTTTTTGACTATTTATTTTCTTGGTTCGAAATTGCAGACAGAATTAGCTCCAATGGAAGATAAAAGTCAAATAAATATTGTTTCGGTCGCTCCTGAAGGAACGTCTTATGAACAAATGGATAATTTTGAGAAAAAAATTATTGCTTTAATTGATACTTTACCTGAAAAAGACGCATATACTGCAACAACTTCGCCTGGTTATGGATCATCTGCGTCAACTAATCGAGCAAGTATATCTATAACTCTAAAAGATCCAGAAGATAGGAAAAGATCTCAGCATGAGATTGCAAATGAATTAACACAATTATTAAAAAAATACAATTTTGCTCAAAATATCGTTATTCAGCAACCAACAATAGCGGCGGGGCAAGGGTCTCGAGGGTCTTTACCTGTCCAGTTTGTACTGCAAGCCACAAATATGGAGAAAATGCGAAAATATTTACCTCTCTTTCTTGCAGAAGCCCAGAGCAGTCCTATTTTTGATATGGTTATTACTGATTTGAAATTTAATAAACCTGAATTAGTTATAAATATCGATCGAGATAAATCACTTGATATGGGTGTATCTGTAAATGATATAGCTCAAACTATTCAAATTTTTTTAAGCGAGCAAAGGATTGGTTATTTCATAAAAAATGGCAAGCAATATTACGTGATTGCAAGAGCAGATAACACACAAACAACTACACCGTTTGATTTGAGAATGCTCTCGGTCAGAAATTCAAAAGGTGAAATGGTCAAATTAGATAATCTCGTTTCATTACAAGAAATGAGCCGGCCGCCACAACTTCTAAGATATAATCGTTATCTTTCAGCAACAGTCTCGGCTGCTCTTGTCAATGGTAAAACAATCGGAGATGGTATTGCTGAAATGAATCGCATAGCAAAGGAAACTCTTGACCCAACGTTTTCAACTTCATTAAAAGGATCTTCAGCTGATTTTTCGGAAAGTTTTGGAAATTTGATAAATACTTTTTTATTGGCATTAGTGCTTGTATTTCTCATACTTGCCGCTCAATTTGAAAGCTTTCGCGATCCACTTGTTATTATGTTCACCGTTCCACTTGCAGTGACAGGTGCAATTCTTTCTTTATGGATCACGGGAAGTACATTGAATATTTTTAGTGAAATTGGTATGATTGTTCTAATTGGTATCGTAACAAAAAATGGTATTCTTATTATTGAATTTGCAAACCAAAGAAGAGAACAGGGATTGAATATCAATGAGGCAGTGATCGATGCTGCGACTCAAAGGTTCCGACCAATTATTATGACAAGTCTTGCAACAATTCTTGGAGCTGTGCCTATCGCCTTTTCAATTGGAGCTGCTTCGACAAGCCGTGTTTCGCTGGGATATGTCATTATTGGTGGATTACTTTTCGCTTTGGTTCTGACTTTATTTGTTATTCCTGCTTTATATAGTTACTTAACCTCTAAAAAAGAAAAGAAATATGTTGAAGAAGAAGTTTAATGTTATTCTTGCATTTGCAATAATTAATATATTATTCAATCAATTAACAATTTATTCACAAGATACAACTAAGTTATCAAATCTGATAAATATTGCATTAGAAAAAAATTATCAAATTCGCATAATCAAGAATGAACAGTTAAAATCCCAGAACAATAATACAATTGGAAACGCAGGTTTTCTGCCAACTCTTGATGCCAATTTCGGTCAAGAATATGACCAAATTAACTCAAATCAAGAATTATATAGCGGGGATGTTCGGTCTACTCCTAATGCAAACAATAATGCCACAAATGCAAGCATTAATTTAAATTGGACAATTTTCGACGGATTTCAAATGTTCGCCCAAAAATCCAAATTTGCTGATTTTGAACAATTAGGGGCTGTAAATACAAGATATTATATCGAGCAAACTGTTTCAGATTTGGCAAAAGCATATTACCAACTGATTAACGAAATTAACAAATTAGAAACATTCAATCAATCGAAAAGCATCTCATACGATAGATATAAACTTGAAGAAAAGAAAATGCAAATTGGGTCTGCAAATCTTTTTCAATTGCAACAGGCTCAATTAGATTACTTAAATGATAGCTCTATTGTTATACAGCAAAGCAACCTTGTCAATCAATTGCAAATTCAATTAAATCAAGTTATTAATCAAAAAATTGAATCTCAAATTATTCCCGAAAATTCAATTATGCTTTTGAATTTAGCTAAATATGATAGTTTGAAAAATAATACATTCAAATATAATTCCAATTTGAATATGACTCAAATTCAAGAACTTATTGCTACAAGTAATATTAGAATACAGGAATCAAGATTTTATCCAGAAGTCTCACTTGTTGGTGGCTATTCGTTTTTGAATCAAAATAACTCTTCGGGATTATTGAAAACAAATAAGACATATGGATTTAATTATGGATTCAATATCAGATTCAATCTTTTCAATGGAACAAAAGATCGTATACAACTGCAAAATTTAAAGATTGACCAGCAATCAGCTCAATTGCAAACTCAGCAAACTCAACAAACCATAGAGGCAGGGCTTTACACAAATTTCATTACCTATCAATCAATGATGGAAGAGTATCATTTGCAAGAAGAAAATATCAGAATTGCACAAAGCAATATGGACCTTGCTCAAAGGCAGTATGAACTTGGAGAAATTAATGGATTCGATTTTCGCCAGACGCAGCTTATTTATATCCAAGCAGAGACCAAATTGCTCGACTTGAGATATTTGCTTAAATCATTGGAAATCAACATTCTACAAATATCGGGTACTTTGCTAAATAATTTGCTTTGATATTCTAATATACGGGTATATTATTTGCAAACATTTGGCTAATTATATTTTCCATTGAATAGATACCCTTGCCCTGATTGATTAACCATTTAGCACAAAATATTGCTCCTTGACCGAAAGCTGATCGACTGATGCTTTCGTGTTTTAATCTTATTGTTTGATTGGGAAGGCCAAAAATAATTTCGTGATTGCCGACTATTCCTCCTACTCTGATGGAATGAACATGCTTCTCTTTATTTAATCCGAGCAGCTCTGATATTTTGAGAGCAGTCCCTGATATTTCCGGTTTAGCTCGGAAATGTTCTTCGATAATTTCAATGTCAGAATGAGGTGCAATTTTTTGGAGGATTTGCGATGCAACAAGAAGAAAATTTATTCCGAGTGTAATATTTGGAGAGTATATAACAGCCGTTTTTTCTTTTAATGAAATTAGCTTCTGGTAATCTGAATCTTCATATCTTGAAATTGCAGAAATAATTTTAATCCCTGAATTTGCCGCTTCATCATAATAATTCACAGCTGAAGAATGTGCAAAATCAACTATAATATCCACAGGGTTATCGATATAAAAATCTTTGTACAAAGATTGAACTGTATGTATTACACCCTGATCATACTCATATCCTAATAGTCGACTTGCATATTTTTCCGTGTCTTTATGAGTTTTCCGGAAAACCCACATCACTTCAAAATCATCATCTTTTAAAAATTCATTAACAACAAGTCGTCCCGTCTTTCCAAATCCAAAGAGTCCAACACGGATTTTTTTTTCCATAATATTTTCCTTATTTTAATAAAATATTGATTGAATCTTTTAATATTTATTTATTTCTGATTGCAAAATAAGAAATAAAATATAAATAATTGCAAAAACTGATTAATTTTTATATAATATATGATTAAGATAAAATATAATTAATTATTTTTGTTCATTATTTTAGTATTATTCCTTATTTTAGTAGTATTATTTTAATTAAAAAGGAGTATTGATGAAACAATTTTATCTTTTGCTTGTTCTATTTCTTTTTTCAATAGCAATAGCATTTTCGGAAGATTTCAATAGTTTGAATAATATTCAATCTAGTGAAGGAAACATTAATTCAAATGGTTATTTCAAATACTATGGCTCTGACGGTAAACCGCTCTTTCAAAGTGGGGCAGTTTATTTAAAATTAAAAGGCAATGTGTCTCTTCCATTACAGAATGTTGATAAACGTTCGCAGAAATCATTCGCGAAGTCATTTGGTTCCAAAAATCTTGATAGGATCTCAAAAAAATATGGCGTATCAAAGATTGAGCAAGCTTTTACAAATTCAAAAGCTTCAACAAAGAAAATTTCTCAAAGTAAAATGCTCGCAAATTCGGATTTATATGGGATTGATCGAATTTATGTAGTTAATTTCGATGAAAATGTTGATCCATTAAAATTGGCAGCTGAGTTTTCAGCCTTACCCGAAGTGGAGTATTCAGAACCTGTCCCTGCTTATTATGAATGCGAAGTACCAAATGATACTCGCTATTCAGAATGCCAACATCTTGTGCAAATGCATTGCCCTGATGCTTGGGACATCCATAAAGGTGAGCAAAATCCAATAATTGTAGGAATCAATGATAGCGGTGTGGATTGGAAGCACCCTGATTTAATTCAGAATTTATATCAAAATCTTGGTGAAGATGCAGACGGAGATGGGCATGTCATTGAATTTATTAATGATCAATGGCAATTTGACCCTGGTGATATTAACAATATAGATGATGATGCAAATGGTTTTGCAGATGATTTTGTCGGTTGGAATTTTTACCCCAATGATGGCTCGCAAATAAATGATCCTTGGGCATCCACAGCTAATCAGCATGGTACGCACGTTGCAGGTATTTCAGCAGGTGCAACAAATAACGACCTTGGTATTGCAAGCGTTTCTTGGAATGTAAAATTCTTGCCAACAAAACATGGGAGCAATGGAGGGTTAGGTTCGATATTCAACGCATTCGAGGGTATTAAATATCTTGCTGAAATGGGTGCTGATGTTATCAATTGTAGTTGGGGAGGTGGCGGATATTCCCAAGCGGGCCAAGATATTATCGATTACGCTTATTCACTTGGAACCGTTATAATTGCAGCAGCGGGCAATAATAATTCAAGTGCGTTATTCTATCCCGCCGCATATAAAAATGTTGTGTCAGTATCTTCAGTGGCTTCGACTGATAAAAAAGCATATTATTCAAATTATGGCTATTACGTTGATATTGCTGGTCCCGGTGGTGATGCTTATGTCGATGGTGGCATATTATCTACGATTCCAAATAATAGCTACGCAAGGTTCCAAGGCACTTCAATGGCTTCTCCGCAAATCACGGGTATGTACGCTTTGCTTAAATCTTATTTGCCACTTGAAAGCAATGATGCCCTAATTAGAAGAATGCTTGGCAATACAGATAATATTGATTCACTAAATCCTGCTTATATTGGGCGGTTAGGTTATGGAAGAGTCAATGCTTACAAAGCTTTATCTCAGGATTTCACGGGGAAATTCCCAATGAAGATTAATTTGAAATCGATACAAACAGAAAAAGAAGATGATGTTTATAATGTTGGCTTTGAAATCTTCAATTATTCAATGGATGGAGCAAATCAGGTTCGTTTTACTATTTCAACCACAGATCCAAATGTGCAAATATTAAATCCTGAATTTATTAATTCAATTAATGCTGAAGGAACGACTTTTACGGAATTAAACTCTTCAATTAAAATCATTAACCATTTAGATGCCACAGCGACTATTCACTTACATCTTGTCGGTATTGATAATCAAATTGTTTCCGGAACTGATTTCGATTTTAATATTTATTTGGGTGCTCACGGAATTTATGTTTATGAAAAATATACAAATGGTCCTTCAACAAGTGGATCTTTCATTCGAGATTATTTGAATTCTAATGGTTATCAAAATATAATATTTTCCAATACTTTACCCCAAAATTTGATTGGCTATGATGTTATGTTCTTATCAATGGGCAATGGGAATTCCTATGATTTCTCATTTTTTGATAATACTTTAACAGAAATGACAAAAAGTTTTCTGAAAAGTGGTGGTCGAGTATATCTTGAAAGTGCAGAAGCACTCGGTTATGAACAAGTTTCAGATGTGGAACTGCTTGGTATGTTCGGACTATCAAGTGCTGATGATGGTTTGACTTCACATACTTTTGGTGGCTTGGTAGGCCAGCAAGCTTCAGTAGCAGAAGGTATGGTTTTCCCAACTACTTCCCAAAGTTATCGTGGGTGGGAAGATAGATATAATCCTTCCACAGGTAAAGTAATATTTATGGAAAATAATTATGGCACTGTTGCAGTTCAAAACGAAGGAACATACAGCCAAAAAACTATTGTTTCCTCTTATGCATTTGCTAAATTAAATGACCAAGCTCTCCCAAGCACTCGCAATACTCTTTTGGGTAACATAATGAATTTCTTTGAGATCTATAATCAACTTCCCGCGCAAGTCATACTCTTAACGCCACCAAATAATTCGAATATTTATCCTAATCAACAAGTGATGCTTTCATGGCAGACATTATATAATTCGTGGAAATATACTATTGAAATTTCTGAAACATCTGATTTTTCAGATATTCTCTACGCATACACTCAGGAAAACACCTCTCTTATTTTGAACTATAATTTGTTCGAATTGCACAACACATATTATTGGCGGGTGAAATCCACAAATAATATTGGAGATGGACTTTGGAGTGATGTTTGGTCTTTCAAATTAACACCTAATGTTCCTGCGCAAGTTGTTTTGAATTTGCCTATAACAAATGCATCGATGAATACACTAACACCATTATTAATTTGGAACCATACACAATATTCTGATGATTATAATGTGCAAGTTGCTACTGATCCGAGTTTCACGAATCTAATATATGATGTTGATAACATTACTGATATTATGTATTCGCTTTCTGCAACCCCACTAAATCATAATACAACCTATTATTGGCGAGTTCGGGGAGAAAATGAAGGAGGATATGGACAATGGAGCGAAACAAGAAATTTCCATATTTATTTATGTCCGGGTTCAGTCACATTAATAGATCCACTAAACAATTCAATAGATTTGGATGTTCAATTTACTCTTGAATGGACAGAAGATCCACTTGCTGACTCTTATATTTTGCAAATTGCTGAGGATGCGAATTTCCTGAATATTGCAAGTACAATTGATAGTCTAACAATTGAAGAATACACTTTAACCCAAGATTTGAAATATAATAAGCAATATTTCTGGAGAGTTAGATCTGTTAATAATTGTGGTGAGGGATTGTGGTCTGAAGTTTTTAAATTCCAAACAAAATCAATACCCTTCCAAATTACTTTGACAAATAAATCAGCTTGTAAAGGTGAAAATATAGACTTAGGAACATTCGATGAAGACAATCAGTTGATTACTGTAACTGGTGGTTCAGGTGATTTCACCTATCAGTGGATTCCTAATTATAATATGCAAAATTCGGGAACAGGAAATCCAACTTTAATAAATCCTACAATCTCTCAAACTTACACACTAACAGTAAAAGATAATCAAACACTTGAAACTAAATCTGCTTCTCTCTATTTAACAGTAAATTCAGCACCAAAAATTCAATTACCAATATTTGTATTCTTGCGGGTTGGATACTGGCTTAATTTGAATGATAAAATTATTAGTATCACTGATGGACAGCCTCCATATTTGAAACAATGGACGGATAAGAATGGCAACTTGCTAAGTGAGCCACCACTTGTCTCTCCACCACTTGGTTCAAATAATTATTTCTTGAATGTTAATGATGCTAATAATTGCTCATCATCGAAGCGATTGATTGTTTTTGTCCGAACTTTAAAAGAATATACAGAAGAAAATGCAACATATTCTGCGGATGTAGATGCTCTTCTCATAGCTTATCCAGCGCCATTTAGAGATGAACTTCATATCATTGCAGAATTTGGAAGCCAAACAGCCGGTTTGATTGAAATTTCTAATTTTATTGGTCAAAAAGTGTTTACGACAAGATTTGACAATACAAACACTTTGGAGAGAACCTTATCGTTAAATGATTTGCCGAGTGGTGTGTATATTTTAACTATTTCTACAAATCAAGGTTCAATTTCAAACAAAATAATTAAGGAATAAGAATAAAAATGGAAAATAAAAGTGATATTATATCAAAATCACTCCCAATCAAAAATTTAGTTGAATATCAAGATGGTACGGTTGTCAGCCGTACCATCATTAATAAATCTGCGGGGACGGTGACTCTGTTTGCCTTTGACAAAGGAGAAAGTCTAAGCGAACATACTGCCCCGTTTGATGCTCTCGTGATAGTTCTTGATGGTGAAGCTGAAATCATAATTTCAGGTCAACATAATACTGTTAGCGAAGGAGAAATGATCATAATGCCTGCTAATAACCCGCATGCCGTTTTTGCCAAAAATAAATTCAAAATGTGCCTGACAATGATTAAAGCCTAAATAGGAACATTCGATAAATTTTTGTGTGCTTTATATAAAGTTTGTATAAGGGAATGAATTAGGACTATACAAATCGAGTAGGTCCATTTAAAAATAAAAAGGGGTACTGACTAAGTTAAAAGCAATGTGAACAATAACCTGTATGTCTTTGCAGTTTTCCTTGCCTCCTGCTTTTCTTTATATATGCACGTTTCTCTCACTTCATTGATTTTCGTCTAAATTATTTATAAATTATTACGGTTGATATAAAAAGTTGCATTGTGGTTATTCTTAACGAATAATGAATATAGAAGTCTTTGTTCTATTATGATTTTTATATTCTTAATTTATATTTTTTCACATAGGATAACAAGTATGGCACCTTATGAAACATCATTAATAATACAAATAAATTTGTTTAAATAATAAATATTCTGACAATAATTTTCGTTTATTTCGTTTTAACTAACTATTAACTTAGAAGAAGAATAAGATTTCGAAAAGATAATATTTTTAAAATATAATATAAGGGTTTATAATGGGTTTATTACTTTTTATCGCGCGTGTATTGTTTTCAATACTATTCATCATGTCGAGTATTGGTCACTTTACACAGAGAAAATCAATGGCTGAATATAGTAAATCAAAGGGTGTCATTGCCCCTGATATAGCTGTAATTGTGACAGGTTTAATGTTGCTTCTTGGAGGATTGAGTGTTCTATTGGGTGCCTATGTCCAGATTGGTGCTTTGTTACTTGTGATATTCTTAGTCCCGACAGCCTTCATAATGCATAATTTTTGGGCAATTAAGGACCCAATGATGAAACAAAATGAACAGATTCATTTTATGCAGGATTTAGCACTTGGTGGTGCTGCTTTTCTTATCTGGTATCTATATTGGGCTACAGATGTTCCATTGAGCATCCATCCATAATTTTTTTAATTAGATTTTAATAAAAAGAGATATTTGTATGAAAATGCGTTTTTTAGGAAACACAGGAGTATTAGTTTCCGAACTTTGTTTCGGAGCAATGACCTTTGGTGGTAGAGGTTATTGGAAAACAGTCGGTGAGGTTGAGCAGAAAGATGCTGACCAATTAGTAAATGCAGCAATAGATGGAGGAATCAATTTCTTCGATACTGCTGATGTATATTCCGAAGGGAGAGCAGAAGAAATTTTAGGAAAAGCTTTGGGTAGCAAACGCAAAGATGTTGTTCTTGCAACAAAAGTCAGAGGAAGAGTTGGACCTGGACCAAATGATGTTGGTCTTTCCCGACTTCATATCATTGAAAGTTGTAATGCAAGCTTGAAAAGATTAGGAACTGATTATATTGACTTATATCAAGTCCACAATTTCGATCCCTATACGCCGGTTGAAGAGACGTTACGTGCACTCGATGATTTAGTTCGGCAGGGGAAGGTCAGATATATCGGCGCTTCAAATTTTGCAGGTTGGCAATTGATGAAAGCTTTGCATATTTCAGAGAAACAAAATTTAGAAAAATTTGTTACATTACAATCTTATTATTCACTTGTCTGTCGCGATTTAGAGAATGAGATGATACCTTTATCACTTGACCAAAAATTGGGAATATTAGTATGGAGTCCTCTTGGCGGAGGATTTTTAACGGGCAAATATCGCCGTGGTCAAGATAGACCCAAGGATTCAAGATTGAGCGATCCTGATAGTCGATTCTTGAGATTTGATGAAGAAAAGGCTTATGATATAGTCGATGAACTTGATAAAATTGCCAAAAATCATAAGGCCACAGTTGCCCAAGCTGCACTTAATTATTTATTACGAAAACCAGCAGTGTCATCAGTAATTATTGGTGCAAAGAAACTTGAACAATTGGCTGATAATTTGAAAACAACCGATTGGGAAATGACTGATGAAGAAGTCAAAGAACTTGATAAATTAAGCGAACCAACAAGTGTTTACCCTTACTGGATGCAAAAAGCTAATTCACGAGATCGAGTTTAATAATTTTGAAAATATTTTATTTTTTTTGTTCAATTAAACATACTTAAAAGGAGGTTTTATGGCTTTCTTTATGAAACCATGGGAGAAGTATCTTTATGCGATACTTCGGATTGTTGTTGGATTTCTGTTCATTTGGCATGGATCAATGAAGCTTTTTGGTTTTCCTCCACCTTCTGGAGGTGGTTCTATGCCTATGGCAATCATTGTAGTCGGTGGCATAATTGAATTCGTTGGAGGTCTATTTATTATGTTTGGGCTTTTCACTCACGTCACGGCTTTTATTGCAAGTGGTGAGATGGCTGTAGCATATTGGATGGCACATTTTCCAGCTGCATTTTTGCCAATTCAAAATCAGGGAGAAATGGCAGTGTTATATTGCTTCGTTTTCCTTTTCATTGCTGCAAGAGGTGGTGGAGTCTGGAGTATCGACAGTCTAATTTTCAAATCATCAAAAGAATCTGTAAGAGATGATGCCTAATATGTTTTTACAATCATTATCACATAAATACCAATGAATAAAATACTTGTAACATATAATACTACAGCAGAAGAAAAGGAATTTTTAACGAAATTCTTTCCTGATGAAACTAATATTGATTACTTACAAGAATACCCCGACAAAGAACGGGGTATTCTTTTTCAAAGCGCTGATATATTATTATCGTGGAACCCTAAGAGTGAAGGATTAAATTCGCCAAATATTTCTTATAAAAATATAAAATTTATCCAATTGCTCTCTGCGGGTTATGACCATATCGATTTAAGTTTACTTCCCACAAACATTAAGGTTGCAGCAAATCAAGGTGCATACAGTGAACCAATGGCTGAGCATATACTTGCAATGCTTTTATCTTGTGCAAAAAGATTAAATAAATATCAAAATTTGATGAGGGAGGGAATTTTTAAACAACTTGAAAGTTTCACTTTGCCCATTAAGGGTTCGACTATTGGTATTCTGGGTTTTGGCGGGATTGGTAAAGCCACAGCTCGTTTGCTCAAACCATTCAATGCGAAAATTATTGCTATTAACTCAACAGGAAAAACTGATGAAGATATTGAGTCAATATATACTTTGGATTATCTTGATGAATTCTTAGAACAAGTTGATTTTTTGATTATTACAATTCCCCTAAATGAACATACTAATTGCTTAATCGGAAAAAGGGAATTAGAATTGATGAAGTCAAATGCTGTGCTTGTCAATGTTGCTCGAGGAGCAATCATAAAAGAAAAAGATTTATATGAACATTTGCAGGCAAATCCCGAATTTTACGCAGCAATCGACGCATGGTGGATTGAACCATTCGGTCAAGGTGAATTCAGACTTAATTATCCATTTTTGGATTTGCCAAATGTAGTTGGTTCGCCCCATAATTCATCTATGGTTCCAAATGCATTAATTGATGGACTGCAACACGCTTGTGAAAACATTATGAGATATATTGAAAATGAAGAACCATTTGGCTTAATAAATAAACATTAAAATTACTTAGATGACATCAATTAAAATTAGAAATGTAGAGTTCAAAAATCGAATTTTTGTTTCCCCAATGTGCCAATATTCAAGTACGGATGGAATGCCAAATGACTGGCATTTGGTACATCTTGGAAGTCGGGCTGTTGGAGGTGCGGGTTGCGTTATTGCCGAAGCCACAGCAGTTTCACCTGAAGGCAGAATTTCACCCGATGATTTAGGAATTTGGGATGACAAATTTATTGATTCCTTTAAAAGAATTACAGATTTTATAAAGTCACAAGGTTCAGTCCCCGGAATCCAACTTGCACATGCAGGAAGAAAAGCTTCAACATATTCTCCTTGGAAAGGTAATGCAGCCTTATCAAAAGAAGACGGGGCATGGCAAACATTAGCTCCGAGTGCAATTCCTTTTGCCAGCAATTTTCCTTTTCCAAAGGAAATGACTAAAGAAGATATTAACACATTAATCAAAAAATTTCAAGAAGCCGCTGAAAGAAGTATTAGAGCCGGTTTTGAAGTTATAGAAATTCATATGGCTCACGGATATCTGATTCACCAATTTCTCTCTCCAATTTCAAATAAAAGAAATGATGAATATGGTGGAGATTTGGCAAATAGATGCCGCCTTGCTCTTGAAGTGGCAAAGAGTGTGAAAGAAATAATTCCCGACGGAATACCATTATTTGTGCGATTATCCTGCACAGATTGGATTCAAGATGGTTGGGATATTGAGCAAACAATCCA
>DIEP01000072.1 GCA_002418685.1 Ignavibacteria bacterium UBA5771 | reverse complement strand
GAAATTTGGTATAGAATAGTAGTTCTAATAATTATGATTTTGTTTTAAACCTTTGCGTTATAAAAGAAACCACGAGATTTTGCCCGTGGTTTTTTGTGATATTTTATTTATTCAATATTCTTTATGTCAGTTCAGATGTGCAATAGGGACATCGTGTTGCGTTCAAAGGGATTTGCATATTGCAATGTGGACATTCCTTTGTTGTTGGTTTTACTTCAGGTTTCTCATCGGTTGAACGCAATTTGTTAATTGATTTAACGAAAAGAAAAATAACAAAGGCAACTATTAAGAAACTTGCGACTTGATTGATGAAGACACCATAATTGATAGTCACTGCTCCATTTGCCTTTGCATCTGCAAGCGAAGCATAGTTCCCACCGTTGATACCGTCTTTAAGAACTATGTATAAATTAGAAAAGTCGACATTTCCAAGAAGTAAACCCAGGGGTGGCATAAGAACATCTGCTATTAGAGAATTAACTATTGAACCAAAAGCAACCCCAATTATCACACCCACAGCCATATCGATGGCATTTCCCCGCGCAATAAATTTTTGAAATTCTTTGAACATTAAATAACTATTAGAATATTGAGTTTTAAATTTCCACCGGTTTTATTGCCGGTGGAAATCGATATATCAAACTGCTTACTTCATTATCACAATTTGCTTTGCATATACATTGCCATTCAATTTAATTGTCACGAAATAGGTCCCGCTTGTCAAATTGCTGACATTATATTGCAAATTATTTGTTCCTACATTAGCTGTTTCAATTCTTGAAAACATAATTCTACCCGTTATATCATTCAAGGAAACTTCAATGTTTGTCTCATTTTCTGAATTGAAAGCAATATTTAAATTGCTGTTCGCGGGGTTAGGATTGACTTGTAATGCAATATTCTGTGGGTCGCTGACACTTGTGATTCCACCTTTGGGTTCAACTTGCACTTGGCACGCTGTAGAACTTGATGTTCCGCAAAGGTTAGTAGCTTCGCAGCGATAAAATCCTGAATTATTCGCAGGTATTACGTCTGCAATAATAAGTGTTGGCGATGTTGCATCCTCTATAGGTGTATCGTTAAACATCCATTGATAAGTCATTGGTTCTGTTCCTTCTGCAACAACTGATAGAGTTAATTCATCTCCTTCTGTTATAGTTAGAGTTTCAGGTGGTTGCTGAGTGAAGACGGCTGGAGAATTCAGGATTATTGTCGCTTCATCTGACATACGTTTGGCACCGCTTATTTCACCTGTTGCTTCTAATGTGTATTTGCCTGTATCAGAAGGAACAACTGTAAACACTGTTAATGTATTTGTTGTTGCTCCTGAATACTTCGCATCATCTATTATTACATTTCCATCGTAATACCATTGATATGCTATTTGCTCATCAATTTGAGAAGATGCTTGACCTGTAAATGTAGCGGAATTGCCAAGGCATACATTCTGTGTCTCGGGTTGGATGTCAAAAGTTATTGTTGGTTGGGTCATATTTAATCTAACAGCATCGGATCTTACCGTCCCGCATTGCCCTTCGACTTCAACGAAATAGTAGTCATCAACATTGCTATTGAAATGTAAATCCTGCAAGTTCGTAATTGTCAATATGGGGGAACGTGTATTTGCATAGTATTCGTTGTCCATCAATTGGGTTTCGATACCATTTATCACTCGATACCATTGATAACGATGTTGGAAATATGGTGGTGTGATACCCTTTGTATGAGCTTCAACTGTGAAATGAACTGTCTCTCCAAGAGCTGCTTCAATACTTTCTGGTTGCCTGGTTATCTCCGTGGGTCTTAAAGTATACACTAATACTTCGTCACTATAAATTCCCGCTGCTGTATTGGCAGGACCATAGATTCGTACTCTAAATGTCCCTGTTGTGTTATAATTAAATATTGGGAATTTGAGTATTGGGTCTGTTGCACCTGGTATATCAACTCCATCTTTCTGCCATTGAAATTTTGCTTCTGCTCCATAAGTAATTGTTGCTGCAACTCGTATTTGCTGGTTTTGTTCTCCATTGCATGCTAATATTGATTCGGGTTGGCGCGTAACTGTAATATCAAGGATAATACCTGCATAGCCCGCATAGTAATATCCTGCTCTCTCTAAGCCATAATAATCCAATTGTTCGTATTCGCTCGGTATTCCAAGTGGTGTGTATGTAAGAATTGGATCATAGAATTTAGTCAATTGATATGTCCCGTCATCGGTTAACTCGAGCGGAACATTCACAGTAGTATTATCGCCTGTGAGATTTACCCAATTTGTTAAATCTGTCCCATTTGTTGCACCTTTCGTATAAATTGCATTTTCTTGTGATTTTATAGAAGAACTTATTATTGAGGCAGATTGCCCCGTTCCATAATTTGCTACTAAATTCCTCTTGAATTCATTTTGACTCATTACGAATTCTGCCGCTGGCATAGTGGAATTGCTCACAATTGTATTGTAATAAAAGTTAAGTCCCGCGTCTGAATTTGCATATAATGATCCCGATCCTAAATTTACAAATAGATTATTTGCAATTATTCCATTTGCATTATATGTTTGCAATGCATATCCATTACTACTCATTGTATTCACATTTACTTTGTTATAATTCACGGTTATATTATTGCCTTGGAGATACATACCATTCGCAGTATTGATTGATGAAGATGCAATCCCGACCTGATTTGTCTCGATTTTCACATCATTTGCGATTATGTAAATTCCCGAAACGCTATTCATATTGTTAATAGTGTTATTTGTTATTATCGATTGAGAACCACTCAAACTATGTTCAAGAACAATTGCACCCTGAGAACCATTTCCGCTTGGGTTGTATGAAAACCCTGAAAAGGTGTTATTTGTTACTTGTGCAGATGCTTGAAGATATACTCCACCGTAAGGACTGTTATCAGAACCTGAAAATGTGTTGCCATCAATAACAATTGAAGGACCAGGATCACCATTTAGAATTTTATTATCCTTTGATTTCTGATTCTGAATCTCGGTTGGCGTACTGGTATAAACATTTACGCCGAATCCTGTATAGTCTTGGAATTTGGAATTCTGGATTGTAATTTTGGGTTCTATCCCATATATATACCCTTCAATTGCATTAAAACCTTTATTAAATTGGCAGTTATTGAAATTCAAATTATAACAATCAGCATATTTAATTAATGAATATTGATTAGCTACCACTACGTTTTTCACTCCCTCGAATATTACATTTTGAAAGGATAAATTGTCTGATGCAATTGCTTCGATGATTGTTCCTGCACCGCCATCATTTGCAATAAAAGTCAAATTCTCGAAAGTGATATTGTCAAGTCCGTCAATTTCCATAATATAGTTATTCATCACCGTTGTAGAATATGTTAACTTGACATCGCTTGCATATCCATTTGCGGAACGGAAATAAAAATGATTATTGCCATGAGAGAAATCCTTGATAACAAATTGCTCGTTATATGTTCCCGGATTAATATTTAAAATAACGTCTCCATCTCCAGCAATTCCACTTGCATTCAAATAGTTAATTGCAGAAGTCATATCGGGAAAATGTGCTGCACTTCCACCAATTGAATAGTTCCCCGCAACAAGCGATGGAGCCACGTTCTGAATCAATGTGTCATTTGCAGGAACTGGATCTACTACTGCATTAGGATTGGAAGTAATCACTGTGATTGCAAATGGAGCAAGTGGCGTCTTGAATTGGAAGTTATATGAACCGACCAGAACATCTGCTGTTTCGTTTTGTGCAAGATACCCAAACCATTTTTTGGTTCCTATCTTTGTTCCATCAACATACCAATCAATATCCAATACTGCTAATGGTTTGCGAGCATTATTGCGAACTCTAATTACGACGTCCTTTGTTCCGGGTGTAATGCTTCCACTTGGTTGAACAATTGCAACAGGTTGTGCATCCTCTGTTGAAGGTTTTGTTTTTATGTTCTTATCATCGTTACCTGAATTAACATCAGGATTGCTTGTCCCAACTCCAACAATATCAGTAAGCCATACGCGAATTGTGAATGGATCGAAAGGACCACCTTCGGGATAAATGAAGTCATAATTGCCGAGTGTAATGTCTTGTGTTTGGTCTTTTTTCAAAGTTCCTGACCAGTAGTATGAATTGAATTCGACACCATTAACTGACCAATGAATTGTGCAGCTACCAAGATCAGCATCTCCATAGCTCCCAAGCGTCATTTTGACGGGATAGGTACCTTCCACATAAGGTGTAGTGGGAGGAATTATCGCTGAAACTCCTGCGTCAGGAGCGGGAAGTATGACATTGACTGAGTAATCCTCAATTTCACCGTAACTGGAAGACCCACAAGGACTTGGAGTAGAAGAATAAGTCATCCTAACTCTCATTCTTGTTGTTCCACCAAGAGCAGCGGAAGGTACAGTAATTGAACCTGTATAGGTAGCTCCTCCATCACTAGTTGATAAATTGAATTGTTCGTTGGCATCAGTTAAATCGCAATCATGGTTCCAGTCAATAAAAGCTGAAACTTCGTCGCTGCTATACACATTAAGTCCATTTTTTACAGTAATTGAATACTGAGAACCGACTTTGATATCAGTACTGTAACTTGTATAATTTGAAATTCCACTTTGCCATCCTGAAGTGACATCAATATCACCAAAGATAACTTCAGTAATTCCTTCATCCTCATATGTTGTTGAAGCACTGCAATACGTACATTGAGCTTTTGAAAAAGAACTCGATAGAATCGAGATCACCGATAATAAAACGACGCTCAAAATGAGCTTCTGCGTAATTCTGTAGGTTGTATGCATTTTTTACCTCATTAAATTTTTAAACAAAAATAATCATTTGCTATTTTGAAAAAAGTAAATTTACTAATTTTTTATAAAACAACGAATAAAAAATAAAAAATATTTTATTTTATTTTTCATCAAATAATTTTCTTAATAGTTGAACATCTTCCCAAACGTCCTTTTTTGCTGCGGGATTACGCAGAAGATAAGCGGGGTGGAACGTTGGAATTGTTGGGATACCATTATAATTGAACACTTGCCCGCGTTCCTTTGTAATTTGATGATCGCTGCCAAGCAAAGCTTTGAAAGGCACGGCTCCCAAAAGCATAATAAATTTGGGCTTGATTAACTCGATTTGCTTTATTAAATAAGGCAAGCATTCCTTCCATTCGTCCTCTACGGGTGTCCGATTATTTGGCGGTCTGCACTTCACAATATTAGCAATATAAACATCTTCTCGGCTGAACTTGACTGATTCAATAATTCGTGTGAGCAATTGCCCCGCTTTGCCAACAAATGGCTTCCCAATCTTATCTTCATCAGCTCCGGGGGCTTCGCCAATTATCAGAATATCAGCGCTCGGATTGCCATCACCAAAAACAAAATGAGTGCGAGATTGACCAAATGGGCATTTCAAACAATCTTTTATTTTGGCATTAAGTTCATCCAATGTCGATGCCTCTGCCCAATTTGCTTGGGTCGTTTCTTCCCCGCTCACTGCGAGCAAGTCCTCTTGCAAATTAATCTCATTTTCATTGGTAATTGCTTGCTTATTTTCAATCAATATTCTATCTCCTTCAAGAGATTTCAAATAGTCCAAATAATTTTTTAAATTATCAATTAAATTTATATTTTCCATAATTGCAAAATTATCAAAATTTTAATGGGAAGAGCGGATTTTGCATATTTATAATATTTATATTACAGAGACCATTTGCAACGTGCCATTACAACTCATTGATTAATATGAAATAAAAAGATTATCCGCATACATACTCAATTATTTACTAAAATTCCGCTTATGAGATAATTCCAATACTCTTTATTTATTTAATTAAATTTCTCTAAATTTGAATTATTAATTTATTGAATATGAAAAAATCTCTAACTAAACTCACAATTAAGAATCTCGAATTTTATGCTTTCCATGGTGTGAAAGATGAAGAGAAAAAACTTGGCGGTCGATACCAAATGGACCTCGAACTTTATTACGATTCGACTAATGCTATTGCTAACGATAAGCTTTCGAGTGCTCTGAATTTCGAAGATATTTTATATACGATTGCGGGAGAACTTTCCCAAAAGAATTTCAATTTAATTGAAACGCTTGCTCATCAAATCCTATCAGTTGTTGCTGATAATTATCCAATTTTGAGCAAAGCGATAGTCCGTATTCGCAAATTTAATATACCATTCAAAGGAATTTTGGATTATATTGAAACAGAGCAATACTTTGAAAGAGATTGATCGGCAAATTGCTTTTCTTTCATTTGGTTCGAATATTGGGAATTCTCGCGAAACCATCAATAATGCAATCAAGTGTTTCACTGATATTGAATTACTTGATATTTGCAAGGTGTCGTCTTTTTATTTAACTGAGCCGTGGGGCATTCGTAATCAAAATTGGTTTTATAATTTAGTGGCTATGGTGGAAACTCATCTCTCTGCTTTTGAATTGATTACATTTTCAAAAACTATCGAGATATACCTTGGCAGGCAAGTGCGTCCAAAATGGGAAGAACGCGAATTGGATATCGACTTGCTTTTCTATGGCAACCTGATTTTACAAAACTCGAAAATAACTATACCTCATCCGCAAATTGAAAATCGTAGATTTGTGCTTGAACCGATGGATGAAATCGCTCCCGATTTTATTCATCCTGTTCGGGATATCTCAATCCACCAAATTTTATTAAATTGCAAAGATAAATCGAAAGTGATTAGGGAAAATGAATTTTGATGATATAAGACGGGAAATTTTGGAGCGGAGCGATATTGTTGAAATTATAGCTGAGAGCGTGAATTTGAAAAAAGTCGGCAAAAATTTCATCGGATTATGCCCATTCCATTCGGAAAAGACGCCTTCTTTCACCGTTTCCCCTGATAAAAAAATATACAAATGCTTCGGTTGCGGTCGTTCGGGCAATGTCTTCACTTTTCTAATCGAAAATAATGGTATGTCATATAGTGAAGCTATGCATTATCTTGCAAATCGTTATGGCGTAGCAATAGATACATTACCCGAAGATCAAGAAAAAAAATCCAAGCAGCAAGATGCGCTTAATGCCTTGGAAGATGCAACTCAATATTATCAATCTTTATTGAAAAAGAGCGCCGGAACCTTTTGCCGCGAATATTTTGAAAAACGTGGTTTCTCTCCGCAGACAATTGAAGAATTCCGCTTGGGCTTTTCTCCTGATTCATTCAATGAAACGTTTAATTTCCTGCGCTCAAAGGGGTATTCTGCTGATATATTGCTTGATGCGGGATTGCTTGTGCAAAATGATAATGGCAATCTTTATGACAGATTTCGAGGGAGAGCAATGTTCCCAATAAATGATATTTTTGGTCGAATTATTGCGTTTGGCGCACGACAATTGAATGATGATAAGTCGCAACCTAAATATATCAATTCCCCGCAAACGATTCTCTATGACAAAAGCAAAGTGCTTTACGGTATTTTCCAAGCCAAAAGTCAAATAATGAATAAGAAAGAAGCAATACTTGTGGAAGGATATATGGACGTGATTACTATGCACCAATGGGGATTTACTAATTCTGTTGCATCAAGTGGGACTTCCCTTACTCAAGAGCAATTGAAATTGATGTCAAGATATACAAAGAATTTAACAGTTTTATACGATGCAGATGATGCAGGACAGAATGCTGCAGAGAGAGCAATTGAGCTTGCATTGAGACAAGATTTTGAGCTATCGATTATCACATTGCCAAGTGGTGAAGACCCGGATAGTTTGCTGCGAGAGCAAGGTCCTAATTATTTTCGGAAATATCTTGACGCGAAGATGAATTTTGTGGAATTTTTATTCAATAAATATCGGGATCAAGACAAACTCAACAGTCCGAAAACACGCATTGAACTTGCTAAAAAAATATTGGAATACATCAATTTGATTCCTGACCTGCTTTTGCAAGATGAGTATATGCAAATACTTATTAATAAATTAGATTTCATTGGACCTCAAATCCAAAATTTATATAAAATCAAAAATGATATTGCAAAGCCAATAAATAAACAGCAAAGTCCCGAACCAACAGGGAATATTCAAGATGATAAAGTAGAATCGGAAAATAATCAGATTCAAATTCAAAAATACAATAGAAAAATTACTCCAACTGAAAAAGCCCTGATTCATACAATATTTGAAAATGATGAAAGTTTCGAACATTTTAAAAAATTTGAGTTTAATCCCAATATTCTCATATCAAGAGAAGCCAAAAGGATTTTGGAAATTATATCGCAATTTGAATCATTGGAAGAATTAATTCTCAAAATGAACGAAACCGATTTCAATCCCTTATTGAGGGACACGCTTGCAATTTATATGATGCCGAGAGAAACGCAGTCCGAAAATTGGGGGAAGTATACTAATCTGCAAGATCAAAATCCACAAAATTATGAAGAAACTTATCATTCAATCGCAGTGAAATTGGAATTGGAAAAAATCAACAAGGAACTTAAATCTCTTCAGCAATCTTTAAGAAAAAAAGATATAAACGAACTTGAAAATATATCCACGCATGAGCGTATCACCGAGCTTATCCATCACCGCGAAGAATTAACTCATAAGCTCGAGAAATTATAAGACTGCTCTGATTTTATCAAAATAAATCAAAATCGCCTTCCTTTCGGCACAATAATTGCAATGCTTTTGGAGATTGTTAAAATTTATTTTGCATAAAGATGCCAATTGCTGAAAAGATTGAGGAATATCTATTATTAATCGATAAATCGCCCGAGAAAAATGAAGATCTCGCAAGCATTTTTCTTATGATTGTGGATGCTCTTCCTTTTGCTTTATCAGTAAATCGATTAATATATAATGATTCTGACGAACCCGAAGATTTCCATATACTTTATTACAATAAGGAATTTCAAAATTTCCCTCCTTTTGATAAAGAAAATTTAAAAGGCAAAAAGATTTCACAAATTCGCGAACTTGATAATGATTTGAAAATATTTATAAATAATTGCTCGCAAGTCGCTTTTACGGGTTCAACATATAAAACCGAGCGTTTCTATCAAAAATTGGATCGATGGTATAGCATCACAGTTGTTTCACCCGCCCAAGAAATATTCATCATAACTGTTTTTGATATAACCGATAATAAGAGCTTGCAACTTAATTTGGCTGATATTATTAATAACCTCGAAAGCCAATTAATTATACGAACAACTAAGCTGCAAGAAACCATCGATAATCTTGAAATTGAAATTGCTGAACGTAAATTAGTCGAACAAAAACTTCTTGAAGCAAAAGAAGAGCTGCAAATTCTCCTCAAAAATGAACAGAAGCTCAGGGAGTTAAAGGAAAAATTCCTCAGCGTCTTGTTGCAAGAATTTCGCGATCCCCTTTCTGTTATCAAAACTTCAGTTGATTTACTGAGAATTATCAATACAAATGGTACTATTGATACTATACCCGCAATTTTTGAAAGAATGGATGTATCAATTCAGCAATTAGTTGATGCAATGGAAAACATTCATCTTCTT
Source organism: Ignavibacteria bacterium UBA5771 (assembly GCA_002418685.1). Taxonomy (GTDB): domain Bacteria; phylum Bacteroidota; class Ignavibacteria; order Kapaibacteriales; family UBA2268; genus UBA2268. Next base: position 303 of record DIEP01000072.1, on the reverse strand, counting down.
TCTGATGAAGAAATCAAGAAGGACGTCGAACGCGATGAATTTGACTTGATAATGGGGTGCAAGGAAATAATCGATGAAGTCAAAGCAAATGATGAATATAAGCATACTATTACTTTATCAACATATCAGGATAATGTCCGCTGCCAAAGTGACAAATTAATTATCCAAGCAATTTTGCGAATTTTATTGAAAAATAGCTGCCAATATTCACCGCTTGATTCGGCGATTTCTGTGGAAATTATCTCTGATGATTATTTCTATAATATGATTGTGAAAGACCAAGGTGTAGGAATTCCCGAAGAT
>DIEP01000022.1:3852-10055 GCA_002418685.1 Ignavibacteria bacterium UBA5771 | reverse complement strand
ACACTTGCAAAATATTGTAGTGAAAATCGCATTCCGCATTATACATATAAAACATTTTTCGATATTGAAAGGATAATAAGCAAATTACTATATACAGGTCAATTACGTCATAGATATCAAGCTCGTCTTAATAGAAAGAAAGCTTATGAAAATGAATAAAAATATGAAAATATATAAATCAATCGTCATTTTTATTATTTTACTTTTTGGTTGCACAACCAATAGATCTGAGGAAAAAATGGAATATAACAAACTTAACCCCGATGAAGAAAGAGTAATTATTCATAAGGGAACAGAAACACCATTCACTGGTAAATATTACAAACATTTTGAGAAGGGCGTATATGTTTGCAAAAGATGCAATGCCCCACTATATAATTCAAACGATAAATTTGATTCAGAGTGCGGATGGCCCAGTTTCGATGACGAAATACCTGGTGCAATCAAGAAGCAAACTGATGCTGACGGCATTCGGACAGAAATTATGTGTGCTAATTGTGGGGCACATTTAGGGCACATATTTTCCGGTGAAATGCTTACGCCCAAGAATGTTCGGCATTGTGTGAATTCTATTTCATTGAATTTTGTTCCTGCAAGCGAAATTAAATATGAAAAAGCAGTGTTTGCAGGAGGTTGCTTTTGGGGAGTGGAATATTTGTTTCAAAAATTACCAGGTGTAGTTTCTACTTCCGTTGGTTATACGGGGGGCACAACAGAAAATCCAACTTATGAGCAAGTGTGCAGCAATGCTACGGGGCATGCGGAAGCAATTTTAGTGACTTATGATCCGAAAATAATATCATATAGAGAACTTGCTAAATATTTCTTTGAAATCCACGATCCAACGCAAGTCGATAGGCAAGGTCCCGATGTGGGCAAGCAATATCGCTCTGCAATTTTTTACTTTAATGATATTCAAAAAGAAATTGCTGAGGATTTGATAAATCAGTTGACCCACAAAGGCTATAAAGTTGCAACCGTAGTAGAAAAGTTTGGAACATTCTGGAAGGCAGAGGAATATCATCAAGATTATTATAAGAAAACAGGCAATATGCCTTATTGCCATTTTTATCAAAAGAAATTTTAGAGAAGTATAAGAAAGTAAACTGTAGGGGAATGATACAACTTACCCCTACAGTACTTAATTTGAGCACATTTTTAAATTATAACTGCATCAAATATTAATCTGATTAGCATCTATGACACAATCATCATTAGAACTAAATTAGAACTAATGAATGAACACACTGCTATGACTCAGCTCTATATTCGCACAGGCATATTTAACATCATAAATTCATCCATCTTGTCTTTTTGTGATATGATATATGCTTTTTGAGGTCCATTGAAAAACAATTCGATTATTTCGTCGCTTGCTATTTCTTCGTTGAGATGTTGCAGTGATTGCATAAAGTAATCGTGACGGACACCCACGACGAACTCACCCCCTAAAAATTCGCATTGAATAGTTTCTTCGGCAGACTCGCCCGTCTCTTCATTTTCAGCGCTCACCAATAATGAATTTTCGGAAAAATGCAGTATAATCGATTTGGAAATACGATTAGAACTCAGAGAGATGCGTCGAATAGTATCAACTAATTCACTTAATGGAATAGTAGATTGAAAGTCGAAACTTGGCGGAATTATTGTCTCATAAGGTGGAAATTTCTCACGAATAATTCGCGTTGTTAGGATAGTGCTGCCAAAATCGAAGCGAAGGAATTTTGATTCATCATTTGGTTCAATCATAGTCATAGTCATTTCTTCATTAACTCTATGCAAGTATTCTACTGTGTTAGCAGGTAGCACGACGTCCATCATTTTTGGAAATATGGATTCTTCACTTTTGACATTATACCTGTTCATTCGGTATCCATCCGTTGAAACGGCAATGAGCAAATTCTCTCTGAATTGCAAAAGCACTCCTGTCATTGCGGGCTTATACTCTTCATCTGAAACGGCGAAAAGAGTTCGGAATGCAATTTTCGCAAATAAACCTGCGGGCAAAACTGCTTTGTTTTCTTCATTTTCGATAGGTTCGGATATTTCGTCTATACTTGGCGAATCTGACTCAAATAAATAAGGGACTGAAACATATTCATCTGTGCTTAATCCTTTCAAAACGAACTTACCTTTGCTATACCGAACAATGATTTCATAAGTTTCGGGATCAACTTCAACAGTTATATTACCGCCTTTTGGTAAAACTTTTATTATATCATTAAGTTTTTTGGCAGGCATTAGCACTTCGCCGTCTTCTGCCCCTTCGACTTCGAAAGAAGATATAATTGATATTTCCTCGTTCGTCGCAAGCACTTTGAGAGTATTCCCCAACAGTGAAAAATGCAAATGCTGTAGCACCATAATCGTAGATTTTGACGGGATAATCGGGAAAAATTGATTCAGAATATCCTGAATTTTCTCGATGGTTATTGTAAATTTCATACCTACTCCTATTTTTTTATAAAATTATTATTTTCAATATTCATAAGTTTGCAATTTAAAACATTTTCATAAAAAAAAATGATATCTAAATACGGATTGGATAATTTTTTTATAATTTTGACAATTGGATTGATCTTTTTGGTCTGTATATATTTCGTAAAATGGAGCATTGCATTGTCTTCACTGTTCTTTTTGATTGGATTATTTCTTATTACAGTTGCATTTTGGTTTTTCAGAGATCCTAAACGAGAAATTCCCGATTTTGCATTGAAAAATCCCGCGGTAGTTCTTTCTCCAGCAGATGGAACAATCATGGAAATCGTTGATGATAACGAGGATAATTATTTGAAATCGAAATCAAAAAGAATAAGCATTTTCCTTTCAGTTCTTGATGTGCATGTTAATCGAGTGCCTACAAGTGGAGTAATCGAATTTGTGAAATTCATTCCAGGCAGAAAACTTATTGCAAGCGATAACAAAGCATCTCAGGAAAATCAGCAATCGCTTTTCGGTTTGCGAAATCCTTATGGAAAAATTCTATTTAAACAAATTGTTGGAGTTCTTGCACGTCGTATAGTTTGGGATATTAAAGTATCTGATTCAGTTATTGTGGGAGAAAAATTTGGAATGATGAAATTCGGTTCACGGATGGATATACATTTGCCCGAGAATTCAGAGACAATGGTGAGAGTAGGTCAGAAAGTAGTAGCCGGGCAAACTCAATTAGCCCTTTTGAAACAATTATCTGCGGGAAATTAATGAGACTTCGCATCACTCGTTCAATTATTCCTAATTTATTGACATTAGCTAACCTTTTTCTGGGTTTTACAGGAATTGCATATATATCACAAAATGAATATGAAATTGCAGCATTGGTTTTGCTGTTTGCAGGTATCTTTGATGTAATGGATGGGATAGTAGCAAGGTTAGTTCATTCTGCAAGCGAAGTCGGAATTCAATTAGATTCATTTGCTGATTCAATTTCATTTGGAGTGGCACCCTCGCTTATGCTTTATAGCGTTTATTTTCATTCAATTGGAATAGTTGGTTTGTTATTTTCAGCTTTAACGACTATTACGGGGGTATTGCGTCTTGCAAGATTCAATTCGCAAGCTACTTTTGAAGATAAAATGCACTTCAAAGGAATGCCTGTCCCCGCCTCTGCGTTATTTCTCGTTTCATATATTATATTTTATTTTTTAGATCCAACATTCAGTGAGCAATGGAAAATTCCATTATTGTATGTTGTTGTTCTTTTGACAGGTATATCAATGATTTCAACTATAAAGTTCGACAATCTGCCCCGACCTGATTTAGCAATGATAAAAAAGCACCCTTGGAACTTTGTAATAACACTGATTGGTTTTGTGGGAGTTATCGTAACTAAGGGCAAATTTCTCTTCTTCTTTATGTCGTTCTATGTTGTTGGAAGCTATGTTAGATATGTAATTCAAGCAATTAATAAAAGAAATCAAAAATATAAATTAAAAAAAGATGGAAAAATATCAAGCGTCGATAAAGATTATGCTTAAACACGGTATCCTTGATGTGCAGGGAAAGACCGTCGAAAATTCGCTTCATTCAATTGGATTTGATACTTTGCAAAACGTAAGAATCGGCAAATTTGTGCAGCTCGAAGTTGCTGCAGAATCTCCCGAAAAAGCAAGTGAACTTGTGGGCTCAGCCTGCGAAAAGCTGATTGCAAATCCAATAATTGAAAATTATGAAATACAAATTGAGAAAATTAAATAATCAGGAAAAAACCTATGAAATTCGGTGTTGTTGTATTTCCCGGCTCTAATTGCGATAGCGATGCCTATTGGGCTGCTGTGCAAGATGCTCATTGCGAGGCTGTTTATCTCTGGCACAAAGATAACGTTATTCCAAATGATATCGATTGTTTAATCTTACCGGGTGGCTTTTCTTATGGTGATTATTTGAGAGCAGGAGCTATTGCAAGATTCTCTCCAATTATGAAAGAAGTAGTTCATTTTTCAAATAAAGGTGGATTTGTGCTTGGAATTTGCAATGGATTCCAAATCTTAACGGAAGTGGGTTTGCTACCTGGAACTTTGATGAAAAATAAATCATTAAATTTCATTTGCAAATATGTCTATTTGAAAACTGAGAATTCTGACACTGCTTTTTCATCTCAAATTCCTGATGGAAAAGTGCTTAAAATTCCAATCGCACACGGTGAAGGGAATTATTATGCTGACGAGAAGACAATCAATGAACTTATAGAACATAATGAAATTGTCTTTAAATATTGCTCACAAAATGGAGAAATTAACGAATTTGCTAATCCAAATGGTGCAATGCTAAATATTGCGGGAATTATCAATAAAAATGGTAATGTGCTTGGAATGATGCCTCACCCCGAAAGAGCAAGCGAAAATTTATTAGGAAGCGATGATGGTTTGCTCATTTTTAATTCATTAAAGCGTAATTTTTAATAATTAAAATAATAATATACTTAAATAGTTTATATAATAAAATAGAGGTGAGAAAGTGCAAAGTATAGGTGGATGGGAACTTGTAGTAGTAGTAGTTTTAGTTTTCCTACTTTTTGGAGCAAGAAAAATTCCCGATATGATGCGTAGCCTTGGATCAGGTATCAAAGAATTTAAGAAAGCTGTTAATCCCGAAGATGAGAAAAAAGAAAGTGTAATAAAGAAAGACTAACATGTTCGATATTGGTGGACCTGAGCTGCTGCTTATTATTCTTGTAATAATATTGCTGTTCGGACCTGAAAAAATGCCCGAGTTAATGGGCTATGTTCGCAAAGGTACTGCAAAATATCAACAAGCAAAAGATGAAATCACAAATGAAATTTCTTCTATCACCAAAGATTTAACAAAAGAGATTCCAAAAGATATAACAAAATTATAACCTTGCAGAAATGGATGTTCCCAAAACTTACTTTGAATTTAGAAAATTAGCAGAAAAAAACGAACTCAAAACAAGAGACGTTCTCACTTATTATTTCGATAATATCATTTCCCGACAAAATCTCAATTCTTTTATTACTCTACGTGAAAAAGAAGATTTGATGCAGGAAGCAGAAAAAAGCGATCAACTTTTCAAAGAAGGTCGTCCCCGAAAATTAGAGGGGATGATTATTGCTATTAAAGATAATATTTCCACAAAAGGATTGCGAACCACTTGCGGCTCGAAAATGCTCGAGAACTTCCTTCCCGTTTATAATGCGACTGTGATTGAACGTATTCTCAGCGAGGGTGGAATAATTATAGGAAAAACAAATATGGATGAGTTCGCAATGGGTTCCAGCAATGAGACGTCCTATTTTGGTCCCGTTCATCATCCTTTGGATTTCGATTATGTCCCTGGTGGGTCGTCGGGCGGAAGTGCAGTAGCAGTGGCAGCAAATTTTTGCCAAACAGCACTTGGCTCTGATACAGGTGGTTCAATCCGTCAGCCTGCAAGCTTATGCGGGAATATTGGATTGAAGCCTACGTATGGGCGTGTCTCTCGATATGGACTTGTGGCGTTTGCTTCCTCGCTTGATCAAATTGGAACATTTGCTAATTCAATTGAGGACTCGGCACTATTGCTTGACGTTATTTCAGGCAAAGATCCGAACGATTCCACAAGTGGAGATTTGCCACATACAAATTCGTTTGAATTTTTACAAAATGAAATCCCAAATAATTTCAGAATTGCTGTCTTGCCTTCTGAACAACTTAAAGACTGCGATGCTGATGTAATTTCAATTTATAATAAAACTCTTGATAAA
>DIEP01000022.1:0-3754 GCA_002418685.1 Ignavibacteria bacterium UBA5771 | reverse complement strand
GGATTCCGTGCTGAACCCATTGAAGGTGCTGATTTGATTACTGATACACGTTCGCAAGGATTTGGAATGGAAGTAAAACGGAGAATTATGCTCGGCACTTATGTTCTCTCATCGGGATACTATGAAGCATACTATGGGAAAGCCTTGAAATCCCGTAAATTGATATTTGATACATACAAAAACATATTTGCAAACCACGATTTTCTATTTTTGCCAACTTCTCCGACTCCCGCATTCCGTTTGGGCGAAAAGATGAACAATCCAATTTCTATGTATTTATCAGATTTATTTACTACTTCAGCCAATTTAGCAAATATCCCTGCAATTAGTCTTCCCGTTGGCAAATCTCAAGATGGATTCCCAATTGGAATGCAGTTGCAGGCAAATCATTTCGAAGAAGATAAATTATTGAGTTTTTCAAAATTATTATTAAATAATTAAGCAGTGCAGGAAGTTAATTCTGTTCAGGAAATTGAGAATTTAATAAATACGAACACTTTTGTTTGTTTGTATTTTTCAACACAAGATTGTTCTGTTTGTAAAGTGTTGAAACCGAAAGTTGAAGAAATGGTTAAGGAATTTCCTGGAGTTATCATAAAATACGTTGATATTGAAAAAATTGAAGAAGCAAAGGGTAAGTATTTTGTATTCACAATTCCAACAATATTAATGTTTATCAAAGGAAAGGAATATATAAGAGAAGCACGATACATAAGTGTCGAGGAACTTCAAGAAAAAATGTTTAGATATTATAATTTATATAATATGGAGTAAAAATGGAAAAAAAAATTGATAGTAGTGGGGTAATTAAAGCAAAGAAGCATTATGAAGAAAAAAGTGCTGCGAGTAGATCCGAGAGTTCACACAATAAAAAAACGCGGTTTACACGTTCTTCTACTGAATCATTTGCTCAAAGCAGAGCAAAAATATCGCTAAAAAAGTCCTCTCCAAGGGCGCAGCAAAACAAAGAAGATCAGCTGACACGGTTAAATAAAGTGATTGCTGATTCGGGTATTACTTCGCGTAGGAATGCTGATGATCTGATCCAGCAAGGCGTTGTAAAAGTTAATGGGAAAACTGTCACTACTCTTGGATTTCGGGTTTCTCCTGATGATGAAATTTCTGTCAATGGCAACCCAATTCCCCAAAATATTAAGAAAATTTATATTGTGTTAAATAAGCCAAAGGATTATATTGTTTCTGTCAAAGATGAGAGCAACCGCCAAACAGTAATGGATTTGATTAAACTCAAATCACGTATATTCCCCGTGGGGCGACTGGATAGGAATACTACGGGTGTGCTACTGATGACAAATGATGGCGATCTCTCTCACAGATTACTGCATCCAAGCTATGAAATTGAGAAGACTTACGCTGCCTTGCTCGATCGAAATTTGCTCGAAAAAGATGCTAAAGCAATTTTAGCAGGAATAGAAATTGAGGGTAGTAAAGCAAATGTTTCTGAATTATTTATCGATCCAAATAATACACGCAAAGTTTATTTAACATTGAATGAAGGGAAAAATCACGAAGTTAAGCTCTTATTTGAAATGCTTGGCTATAAAGTAAAGCAATTAGATAGAAAAGCTTTTGCAAATATCACAGCATCTCGATTGCCCAAAGGTGATTGGCGGTTTTTGACTAAACACGAAGTGTTCCAACTCAAGAAAATGGTTGGGTTATTTTAATTATTTGAATGATAACATTACAATATGTTATATAGGGAGCGCAGTCATTGCGAGGATGTCTCTCCCGAAGCAATCTAAAAGGAAGAATGAGATTGTTTCGCAAGAATGCTCGCTCGCGATGACGACTTTTGAAGGTGATTGCGTTGCAATGTGGCTTTTGGGGAAGGCAGATCTGCATTCCTTACAAAAGTTTGATTGAGCCGTTCTTAATGGCTAAATGGATAATTTAATGGAACATTTATAAAATAAGAGCATGAGCTCTTATTTTTAAGAAATATATTTAGGACAATTTTAATTTATTTGCTTTTATGAAATACAATTTTATTTTACTTTGTTTTGTAATATCTTTATTTTTTCAATCAGCATTTGCTCAAGAGCAGTCACTTCCTAAATCGGGGATTGAGCAAATTAATGAGGGGATGATACCCCAAGAAGTTAAATCGCAAATCAATAATTTCTTTGATATGCTTAAATCCAGTTCAATCGAGGATGCATTTAAAGAACTTTTAATCAAGAGCCCTCTCAAAGATAAAAAAGACGACATCAAAAATCTTATTGAGCAAACCCAAAGAGCAACAAAGATATATGGAAAATTCCATTATGCAAACTTCGTGAGTGGTAAAGTTGCAAGTGTTGATTTTCTGCGTTTGAATTACCTTGGTTGCCATGATAAGTATCCAATGCGATGGATTTTTACATTTTATAAATCTCCAACCATAGGCTGGGTAATTACTAATGTCAAACTTGATGATCTAAGCGATTATTACTTGGATTAGGCGATTCTCACATACAACATTGCGAAAAGTTTGGCTGACAAGTTGCAATTACTGACAGGCAAAAACGCCACATTTTAATACAAATATATGCTATTAGTTCCTATTGTGTCCTTTCTAAATTATCAGCATTATTTTTATAACATTCAATTTCCTTAATTTTGAAAATTTATAATTTGTTATGAAAGCTAAAGACATTCGCCAATCTTTTCTCGATTTTTTTGCATCGAAGGGACATAAAATTGTTCCATCTGCCCCTGTCATTCCGCATGGAGACCCGACATTACTATTTACAAATGCAGGCATGAACCAATTCAAAGATGTATTTCTTGGTATAAGTTCCCGTGATTATACGCGAGCTGTCGATACCCAAAAGTGTATTCGAGTTAGTGGTAAACACAATGACATTGAAGAAGTGGGAGTGGACACTTATCACCATACTTTTTTTGAGATGCTTGGCAACTGGAGTTTTAACGATTATTACAAAGAGGAAGCTATTGCATGGGCATGGGAATTGCTTACTAATGTTTGGCATCTCCCCGAAAATCGCCTTTATGCTACGGTTTATCGCACCGATGATGAATCATTCAATATTTGGAAAAAATATCTGCCTGAAAATAAAGTCTTGAGATTTGACGAAAAAGATAATTTCTGGGAAATGGGCGAAACAGGACCCTGCGGTCCTTGCAGCGAAATTCATTATGATCGGACTCCCGATTTGAGCGGTTTGAAACTTGTCAATGCGGGTTCTCCCGATGTGATTGAAATTTGGAACCTTGTTTTTATTCAATATAATCGCAAAGAAAATGGTGAACTCGTTGAATTAAAAGCAAAATATGTTGACACAGGAATGGGATTTGAACGTGTGACTGCCGTTATACAAGGGAAATCATCAAATTACGATACGGATATATTCCAACCAATTATTCAAAAAATAGAAGAATTAAGCCACAAAAAATATCCAATTGATAATTCTCATCCTGATGGTATTGCAATGCGTGTGCTTGCGGACCATGTGCGCACTCTTTCCACTGCAATTGCTGATGGGGCACTACCGAGCAATGAAGGTAGGGGCTACGTTCTACGCCGTATATTGCGACGTGCTGCACGGTATGGTCGTAATTTAGGTTTCCACGAACCTATACTTTACAAGCTTGTCCCATCTGTTATTGAGACGCTTGGTGATACTTTTCCTGAATTAAAATCATCTCAACTAACAATTGAAAAAGTGATTAAAGCCGAAGAAGAAGCTTTTCTTGGCACTCTTGAACGCGGGCTCGTGAAATTTTCCGA
>DIEP01000112.1 GCA_002418685.1 Ignavibacteria bacterium UBA5771 | reverse complement strand
AAATTCAATCGTGGTTCAATATTTAAGAAATTTTGAGTTAACTGATGTGTATAAAAATCTGTAAAATTAGTAGTAGTGGGAAGTTCTGTCCAATTCACATCTTTTGCTGTTTGCGATATTTCAATATTAGATTTTGCCATTCCGATCCGCAATCCTCCTAATATTGCAAATGATTTAAAAGGAACAAAAGCATAATCAGCAATTATGCCGATATTTGAAATTTGGTAACTCAGTTCACGGTGCCAATTCAACGAATCAAATTTCGATGAAATGCTTCCTCCATCAGTAAAAAAGCCCAAGCGGACATTTTTAACAATAAATATTCCCGTAAACACCTCTAATCCACTTTGATACATTGGATTTTTGAGATCATTTAATCCATAAGATTTGCCAAGTGCGTTCAGATCATCAAGATTGAGAAACTGAAAAGCAGCTGTATATCCGCCCCCAAGCGTGAAATAAGGTGATTTTTCGGTTTGGGTTGGCTCAGTTTCAAATTGGAAGGATTCAATATTCTCATCTTGAGCAAATATTTGACTGAAAGTGAGCAAGAGCAGTGATATCATAAGGAAGATTGATTTATTCATTTATAACTCCATATTTATTATCTATATAAACTATATTGCCATTAGCAATTGTTGCAACGACATATGTTCGATTAAACGATTTTTGCGATAAATCATTATTTAAAATTACAAAATTTGTTTCAGAAAAAGGCAAATTATTTTGGTTTATTTGATTATTTGAATTATTTCTAAACAATTTACGAGGATTTGTGATATAAGTATCTATTGCCGATTCCATATCTAGAATTTGGTCAGGTCTTTCAGAATGAATTAATACATCTAATCCCAAAATTGGGTCAGGACTTTCGATAGGTGCGTCAGACCCCGAAAGGAGAGTTCCTCCATAATTTATAATACTTTTCCACGGATAGGAATACTCGAGACGTTTGCCAATACGCGATTGAGCCATCCCTTTTGTATCGCTTACATAATGTATGGGCTGCACTGACGCAAATATTCGCGGATTTGAAAATTTGATTAAATCCTTGGGATGCACCATCTGACAATGCTCAACTCTTAGTATTATATCTTTATTAATATATTTTTGAGATAATTTTTGGTATAAATCTAAAATAATATGATTTGCATTATCCCCAATTGCGTGAGTTGCAATCTGAAAGCCCAAATCTATTGCCACTTGCATTTTCTTGTAAAGTAATTCAGGTTGTATTTGAATTTTCCCCGAATTATTTGCATCATCATTATATGGTTCGAAAAGCGAAGCACCACGAGAACCAAGTGCCCCATCAGCAAATAACTTTATACCGTCGATAGAGAACATATTACCCAAGTATGGCTGACTTATATAGCGAAGATAATCATCATATTGAGCGCTAATATAAGAGTGCACTTTTATTTGAAGAGCATTTTCATTATCCAAATTTTTATAAATTTCAATCAATTCGGGGTCTGTATCCATATCGCACACTTCGGTAATACCAAATTGAAAAAGAATTTCCTGCGCTTTCAAAATCATTTTGATAATTTGAGAATTTGAATACTTTGGAATTAGATTAAGCATATTATCCTTTGCAGTATCAACTAATATCCCCGTTGGATGCTTGCTTATCCCTGCAATTTGCAATGCAATCGAATTCACCCATACTGCATGACCATCTACTCGTTTCAAGCAAACAGGAATGTTAGGAAAAGCAATGTCAAGCATTCTTTTATCAGGTAAATTTTTATCAGCGAAATTTTCTTCATTCCATCCGAAACCCGTAATCCAATTATTTCGGAAAAATGGCGAATCCTTAATGATTGAAATAATTTCTTCGGCAGAAGTGATGTCCTTAAAATTTGGAACTATTTCATTTTCACCAATACCAAATAGATGCAAGTGCGAGTCAATAAATCCCGGTAGTAAGTATCCTCCTTGGAAAAAATACGATTTACCTTCTATGATTAAGCGCACACCATCAGAAATATTTTTGATCCTTTTGATTTGGTTATCTTGCAATTCAATCTCAATTTGCAATGGTTTCATATTTTTTTCATAATTTATGTTTTTAAATAATTTAAATGATTCTAACAACCGAAGCAATAGTTCTTGCTTCACAAAAATATGGTGATTCGAGCAAAATTGCTACATTATTCACCGAAGATTTCGGTATTATGAAAGCAATTGCCAAAGGATCATATCAGATGAAAAACAAATTCGGTAGTTCCCTTCAAGTCCTCAGCTACATTAATATAAATTTCTATAACAAGCCTGAAGGGCATTTGCAATTGCTTTCAAATGCTGAAATTATCCGTCCAAATTTCAATTTAAGTAAATCTTTCGAGCATATCACAATTGGTTTTGCTCTATGCGAAACAATTCTTAAAACTCTCGATGAACACTATAAAAACTCCCAGATTTTCTTAAAATTAGTGCAATCTTTGAACTTGCTTGATAGCTTACCGCAATATCCATTTAATATATTAATAAAATTTTTACTTGATTTGGCAAAAATTCTTGGATTTGAAATTAGTATTATTAATGATGAATCTATCGAAAGCATTCACGAACTAATTGACAAATCATCTTCAAAAAAAATAAATCATAATTACACATTAAATATAGAAAATGGTAATTTTAAAATTACTAATTTTAATGCAAATAATAACACAATTGAGCAAGATTTATTGAAAAAAATTTATGAAATCAATATTTTGCCTATTTCTGAAATTGAAGATATCGAAATATCAATTCCCGAAATGAATAAAATAATGAATTTAATGAGTAAGTATTATCATTTTCATTTAGATAAATATTTTTATTTAGAAAGTATGAGGCTATTACTCCAATGATTTTAAATATTTTTCTGACAATATTCTTCGTGATGATGAACGCATTTTTTGTAACTGCTGAATTTGCTATCGTTAAAGTAAGACCATCAACAGTGGAATTGGCAGTGCGTTCGGGTAGCAAAATTGCAATGATTTCGCAGCACATTATCACACATTTAAATACCTATTTATCAGCTACTCAATTGGGTATCACAATTGCCAGTCTTGCATTGGGATGGATTGGCGAAAGCGTTGTTGCTGAAATAATTGTTGATTTAATGGCGATATTTGGAATTAACGTAACTTCTGCAGTTTCTCATCAAATTTCATTTCCATTAGCATTTCTTACAATTACATTTTTGCATATTGTGTTTGGAGAGCTTGCCCCCAAAAGCCTTGCAATTCAATATCCTGAAAAGGTCACAAATTTTATTTCAATTCCATTAAGAGCATTTCAAATTGTTTTCGGTCCAATTGTTTGGGCATTGAATTCATTTGCAAATCTTGTGATCAAACTTTGTGGAATCGAAATTACAACAGAGTCCGCATCCGTGCATTCTCCTGAGGAATTGATGGTAATTGTTGAAGAAAGCTCGCAGAAAGGTGTCATTGCTAACGAAGAGCAACAAATGATTGAGAATGTCTTTGAATTATCTGATACTCCCGTTAGACAAATAATGGTGCCAAGAAATAAAATCGTTTTGGTGCGAATTGATTCAACGCCCGAAGAAATATTGGAGATATTTACTATTGAGGGGTATTCGCGAATGCCTGTATATGAAGATTCAATTGATAACATTGTGGGGGTAGTTTATGCAAAAGATCTAATCAATATATTTTTAAATAAAAATACTATAATTCTGAAAGATATAATTCGGCCGCCATTCTTTGTTCAAGAAGATGATAAGATAAATATTATTTTACGAAAAATGCAGATAAATCATGCCCATCTTGCAATAGTAATAGATGAATTTGGTGGAACTGCGGGAATAGTGTCTATGGAAGATATTCTCGAGGAACTTGTAGGCGAAATTCAAGATGAATATGACGAGGAATTGCCACAAATTGAAAAAATTGATGAGGACGAATTTGTGCTTTCTGCCACTCTTCCTATTGATGATTTGAATGATATTTTGCCCGAACCCGTCCCTGAAAGCGAAGATTATGAAACTATTGGCGGTTATATTTTGACAGAATTGAATAGAATTCCCGAACTAAACGAAAAATTCCAGATTGGCAATTACGAATTTGAAATTCTTAATCGCAAACCATGGCAAATCGAGCGTCTTAAAATGAAATATACCAAAAATTATGACGACAGCGAGGATAATTGATTAGTTGTATTGGTTTATATCAGAAGATTGTAGGGAATGCAGATTTGCGTTCCCTACAATAATGGGCAAAATATTTGCTAATTTTAGTCAGTAACTTTTGCAATAAAAAACTTAGTAATTAGAATTATTACAGTGTCATAAATCAATATGGATTATCCACCCGAATGGATCCTCAATTTTCCCATATTGAATGCCCATCAATGTGTCATACATCTTTTGGGAAATTGGACCAATTTCAGAATGATTAATTGCATGATCTGTATTTTTATAATTTAATATTCCGACAGGGGAGATGGTTGCTGCTGTTCCTGTTCCGAATGCTTCAGATAATTTACCGGTGGCTAAACCTGATAAAATTTCTTCAATTGAAACAGTCCTCTCGCACGTTTTAATACCAAGGTGTTTGGCAATTTTCAAAACAGAATCACGTGTTATACCTGGAAGGATTGTCCCCGATTCCAGAGATGGTGTGACTATTTCTCCATCCAGCACGAACATAATATTCATTGAACCGACTTCATCAACAAATGTTAAACTGACGCCATCGAGCCACAAAACTTGTGAATATCCTTCTTTTTTGGCTTCATTTGCACCTTTTAATGATGCCGCATAATTTGCCCCCGTTTTTGCTGTGCCAAGACCTCCACGCACTGCTCGAACATACCTATCAGCAACTTTAATTTTTACGGGATTTAATCCTTCGTCATAATAGGATCCAACAGGCGATGCAAAAATAATCAACTTATATTCTTTTGAAGGATGGACGCCAAGAATATTTGAGGAACCAAATATCACAGGGCGTATATAAAGTGATTCTCCTTCATTTTTCGAAATGAACTCGCTATTATAATAGACAACTTCTTTTACTGCTTCGATAAATCTTTCTTCGGGAAACTCAGGAATAACAAGCAGCTCAGCTGAATGGTTGAGTCGCTTTGCATTCATATCAGGTCGAAATATATTTGCACCACCACCAACATTATTATATGCTTTTAATCCTTCAAAAATAGTTTGTGAATAATGCAAAGTCATCATCGATGGCTCAATTTCAAATGTTCCATAAGGCACTATTTCCCCTTCCTCCCAACTGCCATCTTTATAATTTGAGACATACATATAATCAGCAAAATATTGACCAAAGCCTAATTTTGACCAGTCAATTGAATCTTTTCTTGTATCATTTCTCTTAATAAATTTAAACTTTGACATACAATTTCTCCAAAAATAAAAAACTAAAAAGCAAATTTATCAAATATTTTCCAATAAATTCATAAATAATCATAAAAATTAACGGTCAGTAGAAGCAAAACCATTAAATTGCTCAAAATTTTTAGCATTTGTGCATTGCAATACATTAATTTTAAGATTAATTTAAACAAGGACAAATACTATTCTTTATCTGAGTATTGATTTTTAAATCAGGATAAGGTTTGAATTTCAATATTGCGTTTTTTATATGGTTATATTTTGCAAGATTTCCTGAAGCGCATTTTTCCCAATAAGATAAAGCTTCTTCATTATTAAATCCACAGAACTGCATTAAAATTAAGGCAGAAGCATAATCTGATTGATGCCATCCGTTCCAGCAGTGTATATATATTGGACCTGATGTGGAATCAAACATATTTTCATAAACAAGTTCAAGAAGCTGCCGCACTTCTTTTTCATTTGATAAAGAATTTTGAATGTATGTCAAAGTTTTACCACTCGAATCAGGACCAATAATTTTTTTTGCCTTTGAAAAATTTGTCTTATAAAGATAAATTGCAGTAGAGAAGCCCTCTTTCAGCAAGTTTTCCAAACCTTCGTCAGGTAATGGGTTTTTATTATCCCTTTTGTTAAATTTATTATAAACATTATTCGCGCCACCTCGATAAATAATGCCATATAGAACAACTCTCATATTCCTTGTTCCGTAAACTTGGGGGCATTTTTCTCCATAATTATCGGTGATTGTTTCATATAAATTTGATACTTTATATTTATTTTTATAAATATCTGCTCTTTCTGATTGAAAATTTTCTTGATTATTCTGCGCAAATAATGAAAAAGTCAAGGTATGACAAAGTAAAACAACGATGATTAATCTACTTATGCGATTGAAAAAATTAATTGATTTAACCATAGAATATTAATCTTTTATGATAGAGAAT
>DIEP01000113.1 GCA_002418685.1 Ignavibacteria bacterium UBA5771 | reverse complement strand
GATTGAATGCAAGTTATAGCATTTCAATAAAAGATCCATTTGGAAGCAAGGATTGGAAATATAATTCAATTGGACGTATAACAAATGTCCCCGATAAATTGAATCAATCAGGATTTAAATTCCAATTTGGATTATTTGTTGGTTTAATGAATTATTAAAATATATTGCTATTTAATAAATTTTTTATAATTTTGTATTCTTTAAAATTGAAAAAGTCAAATGTGGGCAATAGTTGAAATATCGGGAAATCAGTACGAAGTGCATCCAAATCAGAAGATGCTTGTCCCTAAACTGAATGCGGAAATTGGTGAGGATATCGAATTCGATAAAATCTTGCTTTATAATGATGAGCAAGAAAATAGAATTGGCGTCCCATACATAGATGGAAAAGTCAAAGCAAAAGTCCTTGGTGCATACAAAGACAAGAAAATCCTTATCTTCCATAAAATAAGAAGGAAAGGTCATAGAAAATTAAACGGACATAGACAAAATTATACGTCAATTGAAATAACTGATATACAAGTAAATTAGGAGAAATTGAAATGGCACATAAAAAAGGTGGTGGGTCTTCAAAAAATGGAAGAGATTCTAATCCTCAATATCGTGGAGTTAAAAAATTTGGTGGCGAATCTGTTCAAGCAGGAAATATCATCATTAGACAGGTTGGCACAAAATTTCATCCTGGGAAAAATGTCGGTTTGGGCAGGGATTATACTATTTTTTCCTTAATTGATGGCAAAGTGGAATTTAGCCGTGTAGACAAGCAAAGAAAGAAAGTATCGGTAATACCCGAAAATATTGGAACTAAGTTATAATTTTTTTATAAATTTTTTCATTTTTACCTCCTTAATTTTCCCGCTTCAAATGAGCGGGTTTTTTTTTCGTCTTTTTAATTATTTTCTCAAATTTGTGCAATGCCATTAACATTGCTTAAATATTAGAAACAAATTATCATTGTAAAATTGATTCAAAATTTTGCTAATCTCAAATAATTAGTTAATTTTGAAATCTTTAATATTGCAAATCCATAAGAAATGTTGCAAGTTAGAATTAATGGAATAAAAGATGGCAAATATCCTATTAATCTTCAAGCAAAAGCCGAAGATATAGATGATTTGCCAATTGAATATTTTGGAAATATTGAAGTATCAGGAACAATGACTAAAATTGGAAAGCGGTATACAATATTAGGAACTGTATCTTGCAATTCACATTTGGTTTGTGATATTTCTTTGCGTGAATATGATGATATGATTAACGGCGAAATCTCGTTAAGTTGCATCGCAAATTCAGATCTCTATTTTCTAAAAAAAGATAGTGATGATTTAGAGACCGAAAGTGGTGATATTATAATTAATGAATCCGATCAATTTATAGATTTAACAGAAGAAATTCGTCAGATATTAATATTGAATTTGCCAATGAAAAGAATACATCCCGACCTTAGGGATAAATCATTTATTGATTTATATCCCGAATTTTCGGATGAATCATCAAAAAAAGAAGAAGGCAATGAAAAATGGAATATTTTAAAAAAAATAAATTTGAATAATTAGAGGATATTATGCCAAATCCAACACGAAAATTTTCAGCATCGAGAAGAGATAAAAGAAGGACACATTATAAAGCTTCAGTTCTGCAGACATCGATTTGTCCTCATTGCGGAGCAAGGAAACTTGCCCACTCAATGTGCCCCGAATGCGGATATTACAATGGAAGATTAATAACAGAAAAGCTATAATTGCCATTGTCTTATAAATTTAGACGATTATGAGAATAGGAATTGATGCAATGGGCAGCGATTTTTCCCCTCGTAATGAAATCGGGGGAACAGTGCTGGCTTATGATTATTTTTCCAAAGATAGTCAATCTAATATTGAGTTATCACTTTATGGTGATGAGACAGAAATTAAGAATATTGCCAAGAAATATAATTATAACATAGCTCAATTCCAATGTGTTCATTCTTCGCAGCAAGTCGAAATGACTGATGACCCCCTGGAAATTCTAAAAACAAAGCCTGATTCATCCCTTTATAGAGGTTTGGAAGATTTGAAAAATGGGAAAATTGATGCCTTCCTTTCCGCGGGAAATACAGGGGCAATGCTTGCGATCTCTACTGTACTTCTTGGTAGAATAAACGGAGTTTCCCGACCAACTATTGCCACACTTATGCCCACAGCAAGTCAGAAACCTACAATATTATTAGATGTGGGAGCAACAATCGATCATCGCACAAGGTTCTTATATGAATTTGCAATTATGGGTAGTATTTACGCTCAATTTGCACTAAACATACCCGAACCCCGAATTGGACTGCTAAATATCGGCGAGGAATCATCAAAAGGAACGGACGAAGTTCGTGAGGCATATAAAATGCTTGAAAATAGCAATCTGAATTTTATTGGGAATATTGAAGGTAACGATATTTTGATGGGCAAGGCTGATGTTATAGTCTGCGATGGTTTTGTTGGGAATGTGATTTTAAAGTTTACCGAAGGTTTTGTCTCATTTTTGAAGGCAAAGCTAAAATCCTATGGAAGCAGCAATTTAATGAATAAATTCAAACTTGCAATGTCTGCACCTACCATAAAGAATATCTTTAAGGAACTTGATTATGAAGAATATGGTGGAGTGCCCATACTTGGGGTTAATGGTATTTCGATTGTCGGTCATGGCAAATCCTCGCCTCTTGCAATCAAAAATATGATAGCAAGAGCGAAAGAATTAGTCGACAATAATTTAACAAAAAAAATTGAAGATTCTATTATTTTGAATACAATCAATCCATAAAAGGAATAAAAATAAATGC
Source organism: Ignavibacteria bacterium UBA5771 (assembly GCA_002418685.1). Lineage (GTDB taxonomy): Bacteria > Bacteroidota > Ignavibacteria > Kapaibacteriales > UBA2268 > UBA2268. The sequence continues at coordinate 6,439 of DIEP01000113.1, read as the reverse complement.
CAGCTACAATAACAGCAATTTCTCATTATTTTCCACCAGATATTTATACAAATGCTTATTTTGAAAACTATTTAGATACATCTGACGAATGGATAACAACTCGAACAGGAATTAAAGAGCGACATATTTTAAAAGAGGGTGCTACGTCAGATTTAATTGTTCCTGCTGCAATTAAAATGTTTGAAAAATTTAATATTAATCCACAAGAAATCGATGTGGTAGTGGTTGCCACTGTCACACCTGACTTTATGTTCCCAAATACAGCCTCTATAATAATTGATAAATTGGGAATAAAAAATGCTTGGGGATACGATGTCTCTGCAGCTTGTTCAGGATTCATTTTTGCTTTGCGGACTGCTGCTTCATTAGTTGAAAGTGGAGTTGCTAAAAAAGTACTCTTATGCGGTGGTGATAAAATGAGTTCTATAACAGATTATCAGGACCGCGCCAATGCAATCCTTTTTGGCGATGGCGGAACAACTTGTTTACTCGAAATGTCCAATGATCCAAATTACGGTATACTTGACCAAATTTTATCAATTGATGGTAGTGGAGGAAAATATCTAAAGCTTATAGCAGGTGGAAGTTTCAAGCCTGCATCTATTGAAACGGTAAAAAATGGCGAACATTATCTATACCAAGACGGTCAACCTGTTTTCAAAGCTGCGGTAAAAGGTATGGCAGATGTTACATTGAAATTAATGGAAAAGAACAATTTGTCAGGTGAAGACATATCATATTTCGTTCCACATCAAGCAAATATGAGAATTATTACAGCCACGGCAGAAAGAATGGAACTCCCAAAAGACAAAGTTATGATTAATATCGATAAATATGGAAATACAACTGCTGCCACTATACCAAGCTGTATATCAGAGTGGTATGAAGCAGGTAAAATTCACAAAGGGGACAATTTGATATTATCCAGCTTTGGCGCAGGATATACTTATGGCTCAGTGCTTTTACGTTGGAATATGAATGACTAAAGGAGTAGCACTATGAGTAACGCATTACTTTTTCCGGGTCAGGGGTCTCAATATGTTGGAATGGGCAAAGATTATTTTTTAAATAATAATTATGCAAAAGAGAAATATGAGCAAGCAGATGCAATTCTGGGCTTCTCTATCAGCGATATTTGCTTTAATGGACCAATCGAGAAATTAACAGAAACACGTTATACTCAACTCGCTCTTTTCATACATAGTGCAATAATTTATGATTTATTAAAAGATAAAATTAAGATTTCAGCTTTTGCGGGGCATTCAGTCGGAGAATATGCTGCATATTATGCAAGCGATGTATTTAACTTTGAAGATGGCTTGAAATTGGTTGCGAAACGTGGTGAATTAATGTTCCATTCAGGAGAAATAGAGGCAGGCACTATGTTCGCTGTAATTGGACTTGATGAAGAAAAAATCAAGCAAGTGTGCGAGCAAATAAATTCCGAAAATAAGGATGGAGTTGTAGTTCCTGCCAATTATAATTCCCCAGGCCAAATTGTTGTTTCGGGTTCTCGTGATTTGCTTCGAGCAAGTGTGAGTAAATTCAAAGATGCGGGAGCAAAGATTGTCAAAGAACTTGTGGTAAGCGGTGCTTTCCATTCACCATTGATGCAAACATCATCTATTGAACTTCATAAAGTTATTGACAGCATTCAATTCAATGATGCTAAATATCCGGTTTATGTGAATATTTCAGCTAAGCCCGTTCAAGACAAAAACGAGCTAAAAGATTGTTTAATCAGGCAACTTACTTCGCCTGTTTTATGGATGCAAACGTTACAGAATATGCAAAGCAATGGGATAGACACATTTATTGAAATCGGTGCAGGGAACGTTTTGCAAGGATTAGTGAAACGAACTTTGAACGATGTGAAAATATCAGGAATCGATTCTTATGAAAATTTTCAGAATTTTGTTGTTTAACTCATTGTTTTTTATTAATTTTAAAAATTTAGAAAATTGCAAATGACAAATAGATTCGAAAACAAGGTTGCAGTAGTAACTGGTGGATGCCGAGGCATTGGAAAATCAATAGTGTTAAAGCTTGCTTCAGAAGGGGCAAGAGTCTATGCACTTGATTTTAAGATTCCTGATGAAAATGAAGTATTTATTGAAGATTCTGAAATTGCAAAATCAGTCAAATGCTTGCAAGCAGATGTGACCAATATGCAATCAATCGATAAGTGTTTCGATACAATTATCGCAGATGCGGGTCGAGTTGATATATTGGTAAATAATGCAGGCATAACTCGCGATAATTTACTATTGCGAATGACTGAACAAGAATGGGATGCAGTTTTGGATACAAATTTGAAGGGTGCTTTTATTTGCACAAAAGTTGTCAGCAAAATAATGATCTCGCAACGTTCGGGCAGAATTATTAATATCGGCTCGGTTGTTGGATCTATAGGAAATGCAGGGCAATCCAACTATTCAGCTTCTAAGGCAGGATTGATTGGATTTTCAAAATCTATTGCTCGCGAGCTGGCATCAAGAAAGATATTAGTCAATGTGGTTGCACCGGGATATGTGCGAAGCCCAATGACAGACAGTTTAACCGACGAGCAAAAGAAAGCATTTATTGACAATATCCCATTAAAAAGGATAGCAGAGCCTGAAGATATAGCTAATGCTGTAGCATTCCTTGCCTCAGATGAATCAAGTTATATTACAGGGCAAATTATACATGTGAATGGTGGTTTATTTATGTAATTTTTAAATTAAAGGTATTATAATGGATGAAATAAGAAAAAAAGTAACCGAAATCATAGTAAAAAAATTGGGCGTCGAAGAAACCCAAATAACTGATTCGGCTTCTTTCACAAAAGACTTAGGCGCAGATTCACTCGACACTGTTGAATTAATTATGGAAATTGAGAAAGCATANNAAGCGATGCAGAAAAAATTCAAACTGTCGGAGATGTGCTTAATTATCTTAACGCAAAATTTGGTAAAAACTAAGAACATTTTATGTCGAATTACAATTACCCTAAAATTGTTGTTACAGGCTTGGGAACTGTTAATCCGATCGGCAACAATGTTGATGAGACTTGGAAATCATTAATAACCGGGAAGAGCGGAGCAAGTCTCATAACACGCTTTGACACAACATACTTCGAGACGAAATTTGCATGCGAAGTGAAAGGATTTGATTCTTTAGCTTACATTAATCGCAAAGAAGTTCAAAAGATGGATTTGTTCACTCAATATGCCATTGCATCAGCTGCGATGGCTCTTGAAGATTCAGGATTAAATCTTGATATTGAAAATAAAGATAGAATTGGAGTCATTATCGGGTCGGGTATTGGTGGAATGTTCGTCTATGAGCAGCAGCAACAATCTTTGTTCGAGCGTGGAAAGCCGGATCGTATCTCGCCATTTTTCATTCCAATGATGATCTCAGATATTGCAGCAGGATATGTTGCAATAAGGTGGGGTTTCCAAGGTCCAAATTATGCGACTACATCAGCATGTGCAACTTCTGCACATTCTCTTGCTGATGCTCTGATGATATTGCAAAGAGGCGACACTGACATTATGCTTGCAGGAGGCACCGAAGCACCAATTTGCAAGATGGGAATTGGCGGTTTCAATTCTATGAAAGCATTATCAACATTAAACGAAGCACCCGAGAAAGCATCGCGACCATTTGATAAAGAAAGAAGTGGCTTTGTGATGGCTGAAGGAGCAGGTATTCTTGTGCTTGAAACAGAGGAACACGCCTTGAATCGCGGCGCAAAGATTTATGCTGAATTTTCAGGTTTCGGTTTGACTGATGACGCATTTCATATTACTCAACCTGCACCCGAAGGCGAAGGTGCTCGCAAATCAATGAAACAAGCAATCGAGGATGCTAAACTGACAATCAATGATATTGATTACATCAATGCTCACGGCACTTCCACTCCTCATAATGATAAAAATGAGACAGCGGCTATTAAGAATCTTTTTGGTCCAAGAGCATATCAGATGGCAATAAGTTCCACAAAGTCAATGACAGGGCATTTGCTGGGAGCTGCGGGTGCAGTTGAAGCAATTACTTCTATTCTTGCAATTAATAATGGAATTATTCCTCCCACAATTAACTATGAGTTTCCCGATCCTGACTGCGATTTGAACTATACTCCAAATGTCGCTGTCAAAAAGGAAGTGAAAGTTGCAATGAGCAACACATTTGGTTTTGGCGGTCATAATGCAACACTCATTTTTAAGAAATATGAACAATAAATGTGGGAAAGCCAAAAGCTAATTTCCTAACTACTCAAAAGCAGACTCGGAGAAAAACAAATGTCAAATCCCCGAAGTCTGCTTTTTATTTTAAAACTCTTCCTAATCTCATCTTTCTAAATAAAGATTTGCAAAATAAGCTTGAAAGCATAATTCAATCAAAAATAAACGATCCCAAAATATTTGAAATTGCCTTTATTCACAAATCTTATCTTGTTATATTGCAAAAGGAATATGAAGAACTAAAACTTAATGAAACATATACAAACGAGCGGCTTGAATTTCTTGGAGATTCAATTTTCAATTCGATAATAACAGAATATATTTTCGAGTTTTATCCGAATAAAAATGAAGGGGATCTTACTGCTCTGCGCTCAAAATTAATCAATCGACAAGTGCTTGGTGCTGTAGCGTATAAATTGAATTTAGATGAATTCATTCAGGTAAGCAACAATGTTAGACATCTTATTAAAAGTAAAAATACCTCGGTGCTTTCAAATACTCTCGAAGCATTAGTGGGAGCAATTTATATTGATTTGGGGTATGAAGCGGCTCGAAATTTTGTTTTGAAAATTGTTCTTCCTTTATTATCAGAGATTCATGCATTTGAAATAATAAATTTCAAAAGTGAATTAATGGAAAAAGTGCAATCTCTTTCCAAACCCGCTCCAATATATAATCTTCTTGCAGAAGAAGGACCTTCACATCAAAAGACCTTTTTTATAGGCGTTTATATCGGCGGAGAACTATGGGGAACCGCGCTTGGCAATTCGAAGAAAGAAACCGAGCAAATTGCCGCAAAAAACGCATTAGAATTAACAAATCTTCAGCAATAAAGCGAGATTGCGTCCTTTGTAATGAATAAACCTAACCGCAAAGGCATATTTTCCTCTTTTATAATATAATTGCATCTAAAAATTCCTTCAAATTGTCCCCGATTACTGTATTAATTCGTAATTTTGGGAAAAATTTACAATAAAATTTACAATAAAGATGGAATCATTTGATTCGACCAAAAAGAACCTTTACGAAATATTGAAGGATACCGATAAAGGAAAAATCCAATTGGCTGACTTTCAAAGAGGGTGGGTTTGGGATGATGAATTTAACCAGATATTGCTTTCACACGTAGTAAATCCTGATTTTATGTATAAAGATGATTTTTATGGATTTTTCAATGATAGGAAGGAGCAAATTTTGCAACGAATTGAAAAAGCTATGGGTAAAATTATTCCAAGAGACCAAGCTGTTCTTGAAGAAGGTGTATATGTAGATAATACAATAGACGAAGATGATGAAATGTAGATGAAATGTAAAATATAATTTTTTATAAAATAAATAAATTTATAATTTAATTTGTTCCACTAAAAAAAGGAAAATATAATGGGAACATCAGCAGTCAAAGTCTCATCGATTGATTTAGACTCGTTATTAAAAATGTTGAACGCCGCTCTTTCAGAAGAATGGCTCGCATACTACCAATACTGGATTGGTGCAAGATTAATGGAAGGTCCAATGAGAGCCGAGATTGAACCCGAACTTTTATTACATGCTGACCAAGAACTAAACCACGCTGTATTGGTCGTCGGTAAGATTATTCAATTAGGCGGGACTCCCGTTCTCAACCCAAATGAATGGGCAAAATTAGCACGCTGTAGCTATGACGAGCCCTCAGATCCGTATATCGAAGTAATTCTTGAACAGAACCTCAAAGGGGAACAATGCGCAATCCAGCGCTATCAAGAAATCGCCAATTTTACATCAGGGAAAGACCATTCAACGTATCAAATGGCTGTCCAAATCCTTAATGAAGAACTTGAACACGAAAATGATATTGAAGATTGGCTCAAAGATATTCAAAGAATGAAGGAAGAATGGAAAAAATTACGTTTGTAAAACTAAAATTAAACTTAATAAAATAGAAGAAAAAAATTTCAATACCTTCATAGGAGATAATGCTCCTGAATTTAGAGCAATTACAATACAGGGTGAAATCAATTTTCCTGCTGATTATAAAGATAGTTAGGGGATATTATTTAGCCATACAGCAGATTTCACCCTTGTATTTACATCAGAAATTACGATTTTATAAATAATTCCCATATCTTTGTGCTTTTTGTGGGAAAAAATGAAAATTAGCCATAATGATCACTATGATTAAATTCAAAGGGGATGCAATGAAAAACCGCACTCCAATATTAATTTTTCAA
>DIEP01000147.1 GCA_002418685.1 Ignavibacteria bacterium UBA5771 | reverse complement strand
AAGATTATCAATATTGAATTTTCCCAGCATTTTAGATTTAATTTTATAGGATTTATTTTTATGAATAATTTCAAAATCCAACCCCGCAAGCGATAAATGCTCATTTGAAATTATATAATCTGCACCTGCTTGGCGACCAACTTTAATAATATTTTTTGCTTTAGTATTGCTAATCATATAATCAGAATACTTATCATCAGAATTAATAACAACAATGGCGTCAGGGCTGATATTATCAAATAAAATCTTTTTAGCATTTGCATAATCTTGCATCGTTTTATGGTAATCCAAATGATCTTGTGTAAGATTTGTGAATGCGGCTGCAACAAAATTGACATTATGCACACGATTTTGCAGTAGAGAATGCGATGAGACCTCCATTGATACATAATCAATTTCTTGCTCCACACATTGATTTAAATATCCAAATAATTCAAGCGATTCGGGAGTCGTATGTGTAGCGGGTATTTTATTATTATTAATGTATATTCCCGTTGTGCCAATAATTGCTGTTTTTTTATGAAAATTTTCAAAAATACTATTCAATAGAAACGTAATAGTGGTTTTTCCATTAGTGCCCGTAATTCCAATAACCTTGAGCTTATTTGAAGGAAAATCGAAAAAAGCATTAGCAAGCTCGGCAAGTGCAATTCGCGAATTCAGAACTTGTATATATGTTATATTACCGATTAAATTTTGAGGCAAATCTTGGCAAACAATGGATGTTGCACCTTTCCGAATAGCTTCGTCAATAAATTGATGTCCATCGAATTTATCGCCTTTAATAGCAACAAAAAGCGAATTTCGAGAAACATTTTTTGAATTATATTCAATTGAATGCACTGATATGTCGCTGTTGCCAATTAATTTGATAAAGTCAATATATTTAAGGAGCAGATTTAACTTTTGCATTATTGAAAATATTTATTTTTACAAAATTATCAAAAAAAACAGCAAAAGTCTTTAAATAATAACGATTTTCACTAATTTTTTCGTATTTTTGTTACTTTTAATTAGGCAATTTGTTATGAATTCAAAACCTATTAACGTACTTTATGTCACACCTGAATCATTACCTTATGTAAGAATTCATAGTTTAGGGGATATTTCGTATTCCTTTGTGATGGCAATGCGAGATGAAGGTGTAGATATTAGGTTGATGATGCCTCGCTACGGAATAATTTCTGAAAGAATGCACCAAATACACTTTATCAATCGTTTGACTAATATCAAAATTCCGATGGGCAAGGAGCTGATCCCTGCAAGTATCAAATCCTCCTCTATGAACACCCCGCGGACAAAGGTGCAAGCTTATATTACTAATAATGAAAAATACTTCTCTTCGCATAAAGGAATTTATCGAGATGCAAAAACTTTAGAACTCTATCCCGACAATCCCGAGAGATATATGTATTTTGATAAAAGTGTGGTGGAAACATGTAATTTAATAGAGTGGGTTCCAGATATAGTACATATTGTGGATGGTGAATCCTCTCTTGTTCCTGCATTTTTTAAACTGCTTTATCCTGAGAAATTTCAGAAAACTAAATTTGTGCTTACGATTCATAATTTTGAGGAACAAGTTGAAGCAGGCAAATTGATTTATGATAATTTAGGAATACCTAAGAAATTCAAAAATGACTTTTATCATAAGAATAAATTTAATTTTCTGAAAGCAGGAATAATCTATTCTGATGCAATTACAACATCAAATCATTTGTATAAGCAAGCCATACTTGATAATCCCGAATTATCTAATGGTCTTGCTGAATTCATAGGTAATAAAGAATTCTTGTCGATCCCAATTGGTATTGAGCCTTGGACATGGGATCCAAAGCGAGATAAATTGATAGCGTATAAGATGGAATATGATTTTGAGGACTTTAAGTATAATAATAAAATTGATTTATGCAATAAGTTCGGTATAGATTTCGACCCAACTATACCTGTTTTTGGTTTGATACTGGACGTAAACGAATATGAAGCTATCGATTATTTTACCGAAAATGCCGCAGAAATTTTCAAAAATGAAAATTTAATTGTACTTACAATTGCTCGAGTAGAACAGAAATATAGGAATACATTTAATTTATTACAAAAGAAATATAAGCGAAATTTCAGAGTTCTGTATACAAATGATTTATCATATTTTCATCAATTATTTGCAGGTTCCGACTTTTATTTATCATTTGATAATCACGAACCGACAAGTCTCAATGTGATGTATGCTGCAAATTATGGGGCAATTCCAATTGTAAATGACTACTTTATTGATCGAAAGATATTCAAACCTTATGATCCCAAGAAAAATGATGGTTTCGCAATGATTTTCAAAAAAGAGGACAAACCCCAACTTTACGATTATATTCGGGAAGCACTTAAAATATTCGATGATAAAGATTCGTTAAATGAAATTATTGAAAATGCACGTTCGCAAAAATTTTCGTGGAATGAAGGAGCAAAAGAATATAAATCTTTATATACTCGACTTATAAAAGGAAAATAATTTTTGATGAATCAAAGAAAGCTAATATTTATTTTATTCTTATTGCCTGTTTCTATTTTCTTGAATTCCTGCAATGAAGGACCAACTGAAATCGGTTATAATTTTTTGCAAGATACAACTCTAATAAAAAAAATCACAAGTGATGACACTACTTTAATTTACAAAGTTGAATCGAAGATGCATTCAACTTGTCTTTTCAACACAGGTGGAATGTTTGTTGGGAAGTCCCATAATATAACTGGTATTTCAATTATACGTTTTGCAGATATTCCCGACACTTTATCATATTTGCAAGAGAGCGATATTCAATCCCTTACCCTATATCTTTATCCTCAGCGCTATGCACTTGGAGACACAGTAAATGGTTCGAATAATTTTATTATTAAAAAAGTGAACACTCCTTGGACAGCTGCAGCAAATTGGGATTCAATAAATACTCCGAATTTTATGGACTATCAAATTGCAAGTTACAATCAAAAGATCACTCTCGAAGATACAATGGCAATAATTATAATCGATTTGGATAAAAAGATTATTCCCGAATGGTTTCAGTTGCAACCCGATACAAATATCGCTATCGTCAATTATGGTATTGCATTAATTCCTGATGATAATTCCACAATTATCAACACATTTGGAGCAGAAGGTATCAACGTGGAAGAATCTTTCAAAAGCCCATCTTTACGCATTATTTATAAAGATAAGAACAAGAATTACGAAATTGACACTCTGTATTTATCTTCAGGAATAAATGCAACTTTTTTCAAACCTGATGATTATGATAAAAATGATGTAGTCATCCAAGGTGGATTAAATCTGCAATCTGATTTTTATTTTGATGTTTCTATGCTTCCCCCATTCTCAGGTATTAACAAAGTGCAATTGGAGCTGACTTTAAATCCAAGCAAAACATATAGCGGTAATCTTGGACAAAGTAAAACCATAATGTTAAGCTATGTTAATGACACTTTGAATCCCGCATCTAATTACTATTATTATGCCGAGCCATCCGATTCAAACTCAACTACTTATATTGCACAAAGCATTACTTCTGCCGTGCAATTATGGAATCGAGGAAAAGGCAAAGGTATATTACGCTTGAGTCCTTCTGATTTTAATGAACAATATCAAAAACTTGATAGATTGGTCTTCTATGGAATAAACGATCCCGATTCAACAAAACGTCCAAAAGTTAAGATATTTTATAATGTTATTAAATAAAGTATGATAAAGAAATTAATAAATAAAAGTCAATTTAATATCCTGTTTTTCTTGCTAATATCGGCAATTCCTATATTTGCTCAGCAGGGTTCTAATTATTCAATGTTTGGGTTAGGGGATTTCAATAATTCAGTCACATCAGCATATGAAGGAATGGGTGGCACTTGCATTGCTATGTTTGATAGAAATTCCATAAATATTCTCAATCCCGCATTATGGACACAAGTGACTACTACAAGATTACAAACAGGGTATAGGTTCAATCAGCATTTCGTAAGTGATGCAAATTCAAACAAATTGCAAAATAATGGCACAATCAGTTTGACAAGTGCTGTATTTATGATTGATACAACTTGGAAAATTGCAGCATCAATTGGAATTTATCCACAAACACGTATCAATTATTTTGTTAAAAATTATTTTTCTATCAATAACGATGAAACAGTTTCAAGCGGACAAATAGAATACCAAGGCCAAGGCGGACTATCCAATCTTTACATTGGATTTGCGAGCAGAGTTTATGGTCCCATATTTGCAGGAGCAACTATCTTCGGCAATTTTGGTTCAGCATATTACTCAAATAAGGTCGAATATTACGATGCTTATAATTACAATACATATTATCAAAAGAAAGATAATTTTAGTAGTCTTGGATACAAATTCGGATTATACAGCGAATTGCCCAATAATTTTTCAATAGGAGCATATTATGAATTCAATAATTCAATCGATGTGGAACGCGAGCAAAGCTACGGCTCTGACTTAGTTAGCGATACATCGACATATAGCAGCTTTTCAATTAATGCACCTAAGAAATATGGCATTGGGCTGGGGTATAGAACGGGAAAATTTCAATTTGGCGGAGACTTTAACTATTTGATAATTTCCGATTTGAATTATAATTCCTCTTCACAAATGAAATTCAAGAATTCTTATTCTGTGTCTTTTGGGGGAGAACGGTTGGGCAATGTCTCGAGAAATGCTGAATATCTCGACCGTATTACCTATAAAGCGGGGATTGGGTATTCGAATCTTTATTATCAAGTGTTTGGACAAGACATTAATGAATATAAATTCACGATTGGAGGAGCATTCCCTATTTCAAATACGGGACTTTTAGACGCAACGCTTGTTTTCGGTCTGCGTGGGACAAATTCCAATGGGCTCGTGCAAGATAAATTTATCCGCATGATAATTGATATCAGCGTTGGCGAAATTTGGTTCAATCCATTCAAACGTGAATATTAATTTTTTTCTTCAAAATATTAATTTAAAATAAAAAAATGAAAGATTCTTTTTATCCTGAAGTTCGGTCTACAACTGTGATTGGACTTATAAAAGATGGTAAAGCTGTCATTGGTGCTGATGGACAAGTGACATTCAATAATACCGTAATGAAAGGCAACGCAAAGAAAATCCGCAAACTATATAATGGGAAAGTGCTTGCAGGATTTGCAGGTTCCACTGCTGACGCATTCACTTTGCTTCAAAGATTCGAAGAAAAGCTTGAGTCAACTCGTGGGAATTTGCAACGCGCTTCAATCGAATTAGCAAAGGATTGGAGAATGGATCGCTATTTGCGACGTCTTGAAGCAATGCTTATCGTAATGAATCAAAATTCAATCTTCTTGCTAAGTGGAACAGGCGATGTGGTCGAACCCGAAGAACCTGTTATTGCTATCGGTTCGGGTGGACTCTATGCTTATGCTTCCGCTCTGTCATTATTGCAATTTTCCAATTTACAACCTGTCGAAATCGTCCAAGAAAGTCTGAAAGTAGCAAACAAAATTTGCATTTTTACAAATAATAATTTTTCTATTGAAACGCTTGAATAAATTATGGGCAAAAAGAATAATAATTCAGAAAAAAATCTAAAAGATAAATCTGAGACTTTTATGACTGCGAAAAATCGTGGCGAGTATCTGACTCCTCATCAAATTGTCGAAGAATTGAACAAATATATTATAGGGCAAGATGATGCAAAGCGCTCAGTTGCTATTGCATTGCGAAATAGATGGCGAAGGCAAAGGGTCGACGGCGAAATGCGTCAAGAAATAATGCCAAATAATATAATTCTGATTGGTCCAACAGGGGTTGGAAAAACAGAAATTGCAAGGCGTCTTGCATCGCTGGCTCAATCACCATTCGTTAAAGTGGAAGCCACAAAATTTACCGAAGTAGGTTATGTCGGGCGCGATGTTGATTCAATGATTCGTGAACTGGTAGATAAATCTGTGCAAATGATTAAAGATGAGCAACAGCGGACAAAGGAAGTGCAAGCCCATAAACTCGCAGAAGAACGCATATTGGACTTAATGATTCCGCCCACAAAAACAACAAAATCTCAGACATCATTTTATTCTCAACCGGAAGAAACTGAGGACAATTCTCAAACAAGGGAAAAATTCAAAGATTTGCTCCAAAATGGTAAATTAGATGAGCAAATCATTGAAATTGATATTATGGTCGATCAAGTGCCTTCAATGCAAATTTTGGGTCCATTGGGTATGGATGAAATTGGAATGAATTTGCAAGATATAATGGGCAATATGATCCCAAAACGCAACAAAAAGCGGAAAGTAAAAATCGCCGAAGCGCTCAAAATATTTGAAAAGGAAGAAGTTGAAAAATTAATCGATATGGATGCTGTTATTCAAGAAGCCATTGAAAGGGCAGAAAATAACGGGATTGTTTTTATTGATGAAATTGATAAAATTGTTTCTTATGGAGAAAAAGGTGGCGGACCTGACGTCTCTCGCGAAGGTGTGCAAAGGGATTTGCTCCCTATTGTTGAAGGTTCCACTATAACTACGAAATATGGTACTGTCTCAACTGATCATATACTTTTCATAGCGTCGGGTGCTTTCCATGTTTCCAAGCCTTCTGATTTAATTCCTGAGATGCAGGGACGTTTTCCGATTCGTGTTGAATTGCAAAGCCTGACAGAAGAAGATTTTGTGAAAATTTTGACACTTCCCGAAAATGCTTTGATAAAGCAATATCAAGCATTGCTTTCGAGCGAAGGTGTGGAATTGGAATTCACTGATGATGCAATTGCAGAAATTGCTTCCTCTGCGGCTCTTATTAATAATGAAGTGGCTAACATTGGAGCAAGACGCCTGCATACAATTATGACTTCCTTGCTTGATGATATTATGTTCGATATTCCTGAAATTATCAATAATAAAAAAATAACAATAGATGCCGAATTCGTGAAGAATAAATTATCCAATATTACAGAAAATATGGATTTATCCAAATTTATTCTCTAAAAGTATGTGAATATCTGTCATTATGAATGGAGCAAGAAATCCACAGATTATTGATATGATAGGATTTTTGGATACCTCAAATTTGTCAGGAATGAAGATATGGCACTTTTGAGACAATCCTAATTTTCTGACAGTAATGCGCCAATTGCATAATTATTGACTTGTTGAGATAATCCATAGTATATAAAAATATATAAAAAATAGTATAGGAGAGCTGGAAACTAAATTTACTCCCCTCAATTATTGCAATTATCATTATTCCTTAATGAATTTAGGTCCTCCAATGCCACCCTTACCATCTTCAGAAATATTTACAAAATAAGTGCCGGGAGGCAAATTAGAAACATCGAGCACATAATCGTGGTTCTTTGTGAAATCAATATTCTTTTGGAATATTACAACTTTGCCATCATAAGATGTAATAGCAATATCAGAATGTGTAAAGTTTAATTTTTCGCCATCTTTGAAAGAAATTGTTACAATATTGTTGTTCGGATTGGGATAAACGTTGAAACTCCTAAGATCAATATTTTGTTTATTAGGGTCGTCATTTCCTATAGATGCTGTAATTGGTTGTATTTTCGGCTGAACAATTACATACGTGACAATTATTGTTGTATCTGTTCGTTCAACGTAATAAACTACCTGATGCGAAGGGTCGTATGCTGTAACTTTCCAATAATGAATTACCTGATCTGGACCGACTATATTGTAATATTCAGTGCTAGTAATTATACTTGATGAGGGAACTTGTCCTATTTGACCACCACCGATAGGGTCTCCTATCATGCCATAGTCATCCCTTTCAATTGATCCATCACAACGTTGCCTAGTCAATGTGACCAGATTTCCATCTTTGTCAAAATCTCTGATCTCCCACCAAGTATTTACAACAGAACCTTCGTCGCAATTTCCCCAAAAATAACGCGAAGATGCTATATTCCTTCTATCAATTTCGGCAAAAGTTGAATTTGGTGTGAAAAATACGAACAGCCCTGCAGTAATGCAAATAAGAATTATTCCTGAGAATAATTCCGATAAACGAGAATTTTTCATCTGAATTTCTCCTAAATAAATTTTTAAAATTGGTAATTAAAATTACAGATATTGCCCATCCGTAGTTTCATCATTATAGAATAATTCAAGGCGATGGGTTCCCCCGCATCACTCAATAAATCCTAAGCTACCAATACCTGTTAGGTCTATTTTTTATAAATAAACTTTCTTTGTAAAAGAACATATTTTATAAAAACAAAAATAACAATTCTTTTTATTCTTTCTTACTCTTTATAGGTTGATAAGGTAATAGTTCAATGCAATTTCCAGTAAAAGTCAGGGAATTACTTTACTTATTCTTAGAAATTGAACTCGATTCCTAAAATTTGGTCATAGCCAAAATGTTCGTCATAACGAAAATAAAATAGGATATTAAGATAATCCAATGCTGATAGATTCGCTCCCGCGATGATTAAGAATGGCTTGGAATTGCATTTGATATTTGCTTGCAGATATTGATTAAAATAATATTTAAGCCCTGCTTGGACTGAAGCAGCGGAATTCAAATCCAAATTTGTCCCAAAATCAACCCCCAAATGATCGAACGGCATCCACCCAATTGAAAATATTGCTGATTGTGGAACAGTGCGATTTGCACTCGAATAATATGCTCGATTTATATTTTGCAAAAGCAATCCAAATGCAAGATTGTTAAGCAAATTGAGTTTTGAAAATAAATCAATAGAAATTGCGGAAGAATTTCCGTAATCTTTAATGCTTGCCCGATGGTATATTGCTTGAGCTCCAATCTCAAGGTATTTTATCTGAGAAACTGCTCCAATCTTTGCCGCCAATTCATTATATAAATCATAACCAAAATAATCGGCACCGGCTATAAGATTAATTTTTTCAAGCATTTTATTCTGATAAATTGCAGAAATAGGTGATATTTCAGATAATCCAAAACGGGAGGGTTGGTAGGAAATTGAGCAAGAGTTCTTAGAAATTGGGAGAGTATCGCAGGAAAATATATTTTCATTAATTGAAATTGCGCTCATACCCGTTGGAAATTGAACACCTTGCATATTTAAAGTATAGGGTATTTGACAAAAAGTACTCATTGAGACAAACAAGATACTGATTATACCGTAAAGAATACGCATATACTATTCCTATTTGAAAATCAAGTTGATATGAGATTGCTGCAATTAGTTCATAATAAACACATTAATTGTCAATGATAGCCCATAATTTTAATTGTGGGTATAAATATACAATTCATTGCATGCACAGACGGGGGCGTCTATGCCACGAACACCCCTTTATCCCCTCTTCATAAGAGACGAATTTTCTTTAGCTCCCCCCTCTTCATAAAAGGGGAATTTTTTCAGCTCCCCCTCTTCATAAGAGGGGAATTTTTTTCAGCTCCCCCTCTTCATAAGAGGGGGTCGGGGGGTGTTCAATCTTTTTCCCACGAATGAATTAATGGGCTATAATTTGATTCTATTTCATAGATAATTATAGAAGCATTAAATGTCTGCTGCTGCAACTATACATCAACTATGGGGTTAAGCCGATAGTCGATATAGACAACTTATTATTTTGCCGTCTTTGCAGATGCAACAAGAGCATCGACAAATCTCTTGTAAATAATTGCATTCTGACCCGTAAGAGTAGCTCTATCCATAAATGTAATCGCATTCTGGGCTACATTTAGTGGGATATTTACTTGAACGGTATCCATCAATTTCTTTTTTTGCTCTTGCAAATCAGTGAGAATTTTAGTAAACTCTTGCTCGACTTCAAGATAAGCATTAACTTCCGAACCTTTGATTTCGACGGTTTTAAGCGTTTGCCCGATGAATGCAATATCACCAACTATAACGCTTGGATGAAGGATTTGCACATCTTGCTGCTGTTGAGGTTGCAATTTTGGTTGTTGCTGCGAATAACCTGTAAATGAAAAAGTAATGAATGCTAATAAAATAATTAATCTTTTCACAAAAAACTCCGTTTATAAATTTAATGAAACTGAAAATCTATGTAAATTAACTGCTGAGCTATACTGAGAGAAGCCATAATCTATATCTATATATTTTGTTTTGATTCCCAATCCAGCGCTGAAGCCTGAAAGTCCTTTATCAGTATTATTTGTAAGGACATTACGAATTTGATTATCATAACCAACTCGCAAATCCACATTTTCGCCAATATAGAATTCACCACCGACTGATAAATTCTTGAACCGCTCCCCGAAATTATCGACATCATCAGCCAAATGATGGAAATTAAAATTGAAGAGCAAAGGTAACCCTTTCAAATGATGATTGAATCCAATACGCAAATCTATTGGCAAACTTTCGCTCGACCCTGCATAAGACGAAAGTTGGAATCCTGTATTGAGCAATGAAACGCCAATATTTGTTCTATTATCTGCTAATTTATAGAGGATGCCAAGATCAAGAGCCACAGCGGACGAGGAGTAATTTTCAATGCCTGAATAAATGAATTTCAGACCAACACCATAAAAGAAGTTAGTATCTATTTTGTTAGAATAATAACCTGCAAGATTTACATCATTAGCTGAAAATGTTCCGCCATCTTTTATCCCATCTTTATCAGCATAATCAAAAGAGCCATAATTTGTGAAAGATGCTGAAGTGGCGAATTTGCCATTCAACCAATTGACAGGAAGTTTGTAGCTTGTATTTCCTGAATTTATATCAAGAGCATGCTTCAAGAAAGTGAATGTAAAATTTCTATCTTCAACTGTCCAAAGAGTAGCAGGATTGAACAGCACTGCATTGAGGTCATTTTCAACGCAAATGAAGCTACCCGCCAATGCTGACGAGCGAGCATTTCCGATCATTCGCAGGAAATTAAATGTATTCTCACTTTTTGCACCCGCAGATCCAAAAATCGCGAATATTATTATAATAATGAATTTTCTTCGCATTTAAATTTGATTTATATTTTACAATTTATTCTTAATAGTTCAATTCTATCCATAAATACTCTTGGTGGCTTCACAGCTTTTTGATTCTCAATTTTCATAAAAATATGTGACGTCCAACCATCTGCAATTAATAAATCTGAATTAGTTATTTTATAATTAAAACGTACTTTCGGTCCAATATTATCCAAATCAAGCGTTGTTTCTATATCGAGCAAATCATCATAATGGGCAGCAGAGCGATAATTTGCATGGGCTTCCAATAGTGGCAATTGATAACCAAAATTCTCTAAATCGGAATATATTAAACCAAAATGACGCATTAATTCTGTCCTTCCAATTTCAAAAAATCTAAAATATGTGCCATTGTAAACAAACCCCATTTTATCAGTATCAGCATAAATCACTCTTACTAATTGATGATGAATTAGCCTATCCATCTGCATTTCAATTCAATTTTGTAAATAATTCTATCAATCTATCAAATTCATCTTTTGAGTAAAATTCAAATTCAATTGATCCACTATCAGAATCTTTTGCTTTGATTTTTACTTTTGTCGCAAACCTTTGACGAAGGTCATCCTCTTTATCTTGTAAAAATATACGTATTTCTTCTTTAAAATCTTTCTGTTCGAGAGCTTTTGTAGATTGCAATTTTCCATTAACAAGTGCAAATTTACCTTCCAG
Source organism: Ignavibacteria bacterium UBA5771 (assembly GCA_002418685.1). Taxonomy (GTDB): domain Bacteria; phylum Bacteroidota; class Ignavibacteria; order Kapaibacteriales; family UBA2268; genus UBA2268. The sequence continues at coordinate 4,171 of DIEP01000147.1, read as the reverse complement.
TATATCTCTGACAAGTCGTTCAGACTGCCGGACAGAAAGTTGATTGTTTTTGATTTCATCTTCGGCAGCAAGAATCAACTCTTTTTCATTTAACGAAAGAAGTGTGCGAGCATGCCCCATAGTCAAATATCCATCGCGCAAATCATCTTGGACTTTTTCGGGCAATTTAAGCAAACGAATAAAATTTGTAACAGTTGAGCGTTCCTTGCCAACGCGTTCTGCCACTTGTTCTTGGGTGTAGTTGCATTCTTCAATCAACCGTTGGTAGCCGCTTGCAAGTTCAATTGGATTTAAATCTACTCTTTGCACATTTTCAATAATTGCCATTTCGAGCAATTTTACATCTTCATCAATTACAAGTATATAAGCAGGAATTTTATCAAATCCTGCAAGTTTGGAGGCACGCATCCTTCGTTCCCCCGTGATTAGCTCATAGCCATCAATGACGCGCCGAACAGTGATAGGTTGCAAAAGCCCATGCTTTTTGATTGATTGGCTTAATTCTTCGATTGCTTGAGTATCGAAACTTTGCCTTGGTTGATAAGGATTGATTATAATTTTAGCAATTTCAATAAAATCAAAAAATTTGGAATTATCCCTAAATTGAGGGGAACTTGTCTGCGAGACATATTCCGAATTGGGAAGTAAAGCATCAAGCCCTTTGCCTAAACCCGTTCTTGTTTTCATTGTTTGCCTTCATTTTTTGCAAATTTATGCATTTTTATGATTTATAAGATAATCTTTATTATTTAAATAAATTTCATTTGCAAGGGCAAGATAATTTTGAGCACCCACCGATAGAGCATCATATTCAATTACGGGCATATTGAAGCTTGGGGCTTCTGCCAATCGCACATTTCTTGAAATTATAGTTTTGAAAACTTTGTCTCCAAAATGCTTCTGAACGTCTGCAAGCACCGAATTAGATATTCGCAATCGAGAATCATACATCGTTAGAAGCACTCCCTCAATTTCAAGTTTTTGATTAAAATTGTATTGAATGAGCGAAACAGTGTTCAATAATTGCCCCAAACCTTCAAGAGCGTAATATTCGCATTGCACAGGAATAAGCACAGAATCAGCTGCTACCAAGCCATTAACAGTTAGCAAACCAAGCGATGGTGGTAAATCAATGATTATAAAAGAATATTTATCCATGATTGATTCTAAAGCTTTTCGCAAGCGAATTTCCCTATCTGATTGGCTTACAAGTTCAATTTCTGCACCCACAAGATTGATCGATGAAGGTATAATTGATAGATTTGGGAAATTAGTCGGAATTATCACATTTTCAATTGATTCCTCGCCGAGCAATAAATCATAGATTGTATTTTTCACAGATTTTGGGTCAATTCCCAATCCTGATGATGAATTTGCTTGCGGATCATTATCAACAAGCAAAACAGGAAGTTCGAGGACTCCAAGCGATGCCGATAAATTTATTGCCGTTGTCGTTTTGCCTACTCCACCCTTCTGATTCGCAATTGCTATAACTTTTCCCATCTTCTTAATATTCAAATTTTAAAAAAAAGTAAAATAAAGCAGTTAAAATTATTGAATGATTGATTTTTTCTTCTTTAATTAAACGCTTAACTTCTGGTATTGGCGTTGGGATAACACGTATATCCTCATCATCATCAAAATGTTGACTATATCGATTTTCCACATTAAACAAAGCATAACTGAAACATTGATTATTCAAAAATGCTGGATTCGGCAAAGAGACGCCTGTCAAAATTGGTAGCTCATTGCTTTCATATCCTGTTTCTTCCATACATTCACGAATTGCAGCATTAATCGGTTCTTCATCATTTTCAATTAAACCGCCGGGAATCTCGAGAGTTATGCTATCGCTTCCTTGACGGTATTGCTCGATTAATAGTATTTCATTATTTGTGGTAATTGGAACAATATTAACCCAATTATGTGAATTTAGCACAATAAAATCTGCTTCTTTATTTTTTATTGGATGTCGCCGTCGAATTTGCTCAGCTTGGAAAATTTTGAAATCAGCGATTTCCTTACTTGCAACAGTTTCCCACTTAATAATCATTATTTACAATTATTCAATTTTCAAAATTAAGTAATTTCCAAAGAATTCAGAGGATTTGAATATGTAAAGAATCGTTACATTTTTTAATTTATTATCACAAATTGTTGATATATTTAATATATTATTATTAAATTGCAAATGATTGTCTTGTGAAATTAGATTCAGAAATTTTATTTAAAATAAATGGAGGATTTATGGATAATCGAACGCTTTTGCACATCAAAAGATATGTGCATAGTAAATTATTTCAGTTAGTTTCTATCATTTCTTTGGTTATTTTAACATCTTGCTCAAGCACAGATGACCCCGTTTACACACCCCCTCGCGCTCTTACAGCAGGCGAACAACAGATAGTTTCTTCCGATAATACATTTGGACTGAAAATATTCAAAGATGTGAGCAGTGAAGAAGGTGATAAAAACGTCGTCATATCTCCTTTGAGCATTTCGATGGCATTGGGAATGACAGTCAATGGTGCCGCGGGAGCCACTCGCGATTCAATGCTCAGAACGCTGGAATTGCAAGGTATTCCGATGGATGAGATAAACCAATCATATAAAACGCTGATTGATTATCTTGCAAATTTAGACCCTAATGTCAAGTTCGACTTGGCAAATTCAATTTGGTATAGGAATACTTACCATTTTGAACAGAGTTTTTTCGATGTATGCAAGGAGCATTTTAACGCAGAAATTGCAGGATTGAATTTTGAGGATCCTGCGGGTTCAAAAGCGACAATTAATAATTGGGTAAATGAAAAGACGAATGGAAAAATCAAAGAAATCATTGAAGTCATTGATGATGCTTCTATGATGTTTCTAATTAATGCGATTTATTTCAAAGGGGCATGGCATAAACCATTTGACGCAAAGAAAACAATCGATGGAACATTTTACAAAATTAATGGGGAGCGGGAAACTTGCAAAATGATGAATCAGACAGAGTTTCTCTCGCATGGGGCTAATGAATATTTCAAAATTATTGATTTGCCCTATTCCAATGGCAATTATAGTATGACAATATTTTTGCCCCAGGAAGGCAAGACTCTAAATGAATGCATAAATGCTTTTACACAAGAGAATTATAATGAATGGATAGGGAGATTAAGTCATGATACACTCGAACTATCAATGCCAAAATTCACAGTAGAATATAAAATCAAATTAAATGATGCTTTAAAAAGACTTGGCATGGGTCTCGCTTTTGATCGTGATTATGCAGATTTCACAAATATGGATAAGCTAGGTGGTCATAATCTTAGTATTGACGAAGTAATGCATAAAACTTTTCTTTTGGTTGATGAAGAAGGAGCTGAAGCCGCAGCTGCTACTTCTGTGGAAATGATTAATACTTCGATGCCTCATCGAATAATAATGAATATTGATCATCCATTTTTGTTTGTAATACGCGATACTCAAGCAGGGACGATAATATTTATTGGAAAAATTTTGGAAATATGAAAAAGTCTATAGGGGCAATGTGCTTTGTAGTCTGTATGCAATGAAATGTATATTCGTGGGCTATAAGTAAATAAATAAACATAGTAAGACGAGGACGTCCGACTCACCAAGAATAAGAAGGGAACACCCCTGGCACCCTCTTACAAAGAGGGGGAAAATTTTCTGACACTGCATTCATTTGAATTTATTTTTTACATAATCGTTTATTTATAAAAAATGAGTTATTATGAAAGTTGAATTAGAACTTGAAGAAAACATGCGGATCAAAGGCATAGACGCGATGGAACATACCACATATTTCGACACAAATGATGTGGGAGGCAATGGAACGGCAGCTTCTCCAATGTCCATTATGCTTCAATCTCTTGGTGCTTGCACTTTTATGGATGTGATTTCTATTCTTCGCAAAAAACGCAAGACTATTAACTCAATGAAAATTGAAATAGAAGCAAATCAATCAAGTGAGCATCCAAAAGTCTTTACAAATGCACATTTAAAATATATCCTAATTAGCCCTGATACTTCGATTGACGATTTCAATACTGCAATTAAATTATCACAAGATAAATATTGCAGCGTCTCAGCGATGTTCCAACGGTCAGGTTGCGAAGTCACTTGGGAAGGTATAGTTCAGCAGTAATTACTGTATCTGACTTCT
>DIEP01000032.1:1741-3891 GCA_002418685.1 Ignavibacteria bacterium UBA5771 | reverse complement strand
ATGCATGGGCGCAAGCAGTAACGTCTGCTTTGCAACAACCTGCTATGGTTGATCTTAAACTCGATTGGTATTATGACGAAAGTAGTGGGATGATTAATGCTACTATTAAAGGAAAATTTGACCAAGCAATAACCGATGAAATACGATTCAATGTGTATGTTGTCGAAGATAACATACCCGCAGTTGGACAGGGTTACACGCAGCGTAATTATTATAATACTGATCCAAACAGTCCATTATATCAAAAAGGCGACCCAATGAAAGATTATAATCACATGAAAGTCGTTCGAACAATGATGGGCAGTCCTTGGGGAGAAGCAGGTTCAATACCAACTCCTGTTGCAGCCGGCAATGAAGTTCAATATCAATTTTCTGTAAATAAAGCAGCAAATTGGGATATAGAGAACATCCATTTAATAGGATTAGTCCAATATGCTACTCCACAAAAAAAGCAAATTATAAATGCAGTTGAAGGGGTTTCCTTCAAACCTAAGACACAAATCACAGTCACCGGAAACAAATTATTTGCAATTCCAAAGGGTACGACAAACACTACTTCTGTCTCTATTAAGAATACATCAACATCACCAATCGAGTATGAAATAAAAACTGCCAATAGTGTTTCGTCTTGGAATTTTTCAATTACTCCCGAAGAATATTCTTTTGTTATACAACCAGGAGGAACTAAGACATTAGAAGCGTCTTATACTCCAACAAGTATTGGTGTAGGAACAGCAAAAGTTATAATTGAGGAAGTTGACGGTAATAGTTTTCTATCAGCAATTACGGGATATACATCTGATGCAGAATTGGCTCAAATTATGTTAGAGCCTTCGGGAAATGACTATGGAATATTAAATACTATTACTGCTTTAAATGATTATAAAGATATGATAAGCATACCTATATCTGATTTTGTAGCATTAAATCAAAATTTCAATAATCTACAAATTGCTTATTGGTGCTTGGGAGAAGATGGAGTATTTAGCGCTGATCATAGTGCAATAATAAGTCGATTAATTACTAATAAAACAAGCCTTTTATTCACTGGACCTTTAACTTATAATTCACTTCATGCAACTATGCCAACATTAGAATCACAATTTGGCTTGTCTTATATTGCCCCTGAATACTCGGGACAGAGCACAGGCATTATCAATCTTAAAGGTGTTGATGGCGATCCTATTGGCGATGGATTTGCTTCCACTTCCCAGCTTACACATTATCTTCCTATGAAGGTTCGCATCACTAACCCTGCAACAACTTTTGCTACGATTAATATAGCCTCAAAAGCTGACACAATTCTTGGGACTCGCACAGAGCTTAGTGATGGCACTCGTCTTGCTTTCTTTAGCTTCAATGTTGGCGGGATACAAAATGCAACTGCCAAAACTAATCTAATGAACAATACCCTTAACTGGCTACTGAAAATTCAGGTTAACAAACCTAAAATTGTGTTATCTACTTCTAATTTAGATTTCGGTGAAGTGGCTACAGATTCCTCAGCACAAAAAACATTTACAGTCGAGAATACAGGAACGGCAGACTTGGTAATAAGTTCTGCAACAATTACCAATAATGCAGATAATTCTTTTGCAATTATTCAGGCTCCTTCAACAACTATTGCCCCAGGTGCTTCAAGCGACGTGATCATTCAATTTGCTCCAAAAGACTTAAAACTATATATATCACCGAAAGTAGAAATTGTATCTAATGATCCAAATAATTCTACACTTTCTTTAACATTAAGAGGCCGCGGAGTTGAGCCATCTTCAATTTCAAGGGATATTCTTTCTTATTTCAATGTCACACCAAATGTTGTGTCAGACAATGCAGAAATCAATTTCGCTATTAGCTCACCCGTTCCCCAGAATGTAAAAGTATATATCATGGATTTATCGGGGAGGAAAATAGTTGATATTGTGGATGGAATATACTCTTATGGCGAATATAAGCTTGAATTACCAGCAGCAAACCTCAATTCGGGGGCATTCTTCGTTGTTGCTCAAATAGGCGATGCTTTCGAGACTGTTAGAATAAATGTAATTAAATAAAGACTACTTATATTAATTGAACTATCCCCTCCTAATCTGTTTCAGTATGGGAGGGGATTTTTTTTGAATAATTACAATTTTTAATTCGATTCGCAA
>DIEP01000032.1:0-1676 GCA_002418685.1 Ignavibacteria bacterium UBA5771 | reverse complement strand
AAAAAATGAAGAAAGTGTTTTTTCAAATAATAATATTGCTATTGCTTGTTAGCTTAAATGTTGCTAAAAGCACAGATGTATCTATAAGTGTTGGTGCACAATATGCGGACCAAGTTTGGTATAGTATTCCAAATAATGCAGAAAATTCAGCCCCATTGGCATCCTGGGATATTGCATTTTATTCTTATGACCAGAATGCCTCGATAAGGATAAATTCAGGAGCAGGAGCAAAAGTATGGGAAATTCTTGGTAAAACTATTGATGATTTCGATACTAATATTGACACAACGGGATTAACAACGAATCCTGAAAGGTTTGTGGAGTGGTATAATTCGGATACTTCTTGGACAATTGGTGCATTCAATCGTGGAAGAGACGGATTCGAGAATGAAGGGGATTTCGGTTGGGGTGCATATAATATGAACACTCACGCTATTGTCGGTGATAAACTTTTTATATACCGTTCAATTGAAGGTGTATATTATGTTTTCACAATCCAGGACTTAATTGGAGGGACATTTACATTTAAATATAAAATTCTCAACAGCAGCCAAGTCATTACCCGAGAATTTTCCAAATCATTAGCAACAAGCAAGCTCTTTGGCTATTATCTGTTTTCCTCTGATGAGATAGTCGATATTGAACCTTTGCAAAGCGATTGGGATTTGCTTTTTACAAAATATATAGCAATGATTCCCGATAATAATGGAAGCCTCGTTCCTTATTCCGTGATGGGAGTATTGTCAAATAAGGGTAATGAGGTTGCCAAAGTTGAAAATGTTCCTATTGACCAAGCAACAATTCCTGATAATTCTTCATTTTTCACTAATATCTCGACTATCGGACATACTTGGAAAGCATATGATGCACATACTGGCTGGTCAATTGTTCCCGATTTAACCTACTTTGTCCGCGCACAAGATCAAGAACTTTATCGAATTATTTTCAAATCCTTTGGCGGCTCTGCAAATGGTAATATAGTATTCGATAATAGTTGGCAGGAAGTTGGAGTGAATGAATCATTTGCCGCTGGGGATTCGTTTATCATCACCCCAAATATCATCGAAGGCAATTCTCCTTTCGAGATTGTATTGGATGCCAATGCTCTAAGCAGCAATGCTATAATGGATGTGTATTCAATCACAGGAGTGAAGGTGCTAACCCGTTCGCTCAATATTACTGATGGATTGAACGCTTTCAGTATTAGCCATAATTTAGCCAAAGGTATGTATATCGTGACCATAAATATTAATGGCAATATAGAAGCACAGAAGCTAATAATTGAGTAAAGAAGAGTATTTTTTTATAATTTGAGATTATGTTACGCTCGACTTTTAGATACAATTATAAAACAATATAATTGTATCTAATAAGTTATTATTAGTAACTAAATTAACAAAAAAAATGAAAACAAAAAAATTATTCTTACTGCTCGCTGCTATTTTATCGCTGTCCTTTGTGTTATCACCTGATATATTTTCGCAAGGACCACCACCTTGGGCGCCTGCCCATGGCTATCGTGCAAAAACAAGGCACATATATTTTCCCGACTATAATTTTTATTTTGATTTACGAAGGAATGTCTATATTTACCCAAGTGGGAATACATGGCTGGTTAGTGTGAATCTTCCATCACCATTCGCAAGTGTTAATTTGAGAACGGTTCACCAAGTGGA
>DIEP01000117.1 GCA_002418685.1 Ignavibacteria bacterium UBA5771 | reverse complement strand
AATTCAGATAGCCTTGAATTCCCGAATGAAATGAATGTCTTGCAAAACGAGAATAATTCATTGAAAGCAAAAATTAAGGAATATCAAGAGCAAATCGCCACACTAAATTTCAATGAATATTCAGAAAAAATTATCCAAAAAGGAAAGCTCCCATTAAATCTAAAATCATCATTAGTCGAATTGCTCGCAGAATTGCAAGGGATTGATTCGCAAAGCAATAAGCAAAACAACTTGACTCAAAAATTTATGGATTTTATTGAAAAATTAACGAATAATGCCCCGCTTGGAGAATTTGCCAAAAGGGAAAGTGCCATTGCTTATAATTTCCAAGAGAAATTAGATGAGAAAAAACTCAATCCCGAGCGGAAAGAAATGCACGATGAAATTATAAAATTGATTGGAACAAATCCAAATTGGACCTATGAAGAAGCTTTTAATTATTTAATTAACAATTAAGGAGAAATAAAATGTCTCTATCACGATTAGACCAATTAAGAATGGTCGATCCCGTATTAACAAACATAGCGCAGGGCTATACACCGTCGAATTTTATCGGTGAGAAGCTTTTCCCAATCGTAAAAGTGAACTCTCAAAAGGGGAAAGTGCCAAAATTCGGAAAGGATGCTTTTGTTGTTCGCAATTCTGAACGTGCAATCAGAAGCAACTCAAACAGAATTCCCACAAGCGATTATGACACTATAGAATTTACTTTGAGAGAAAGAGACCTTGAAGTAGCAATGGATTATATTGAAGAATTAGAGACTTACGATGAATTGAAATACGAGCAAAAATTGACCCGCGATTTACTTGATTTGCTTGCATTAGAGCGTGAAAAAGCAATAGCCGATTATGTGCAGAATCCATTGAATTTCGATTCATCTTCAAAAAAAATATTGCAAGCAGGCGAGTCATTCAATGGCAGCTCAGATAATCCTCTAACAATTATTAATGATGCTATTGAGCAACTCAGAGAAAACATCGGCAGGAAACCGAATATAATAGTAATGGGAATGGATACATATCGAGCAATAGAAAATAATTTTGCTCTTGGAAACATAATCCAGAATGCAGGAAATCTTAAATTTACTTACCAGATGCTTCAAGAATCTCTTGGAATTAAAAATATTTATATTGGAACAAGTGTTTATTCGGAAGATGGTAGAATTTTCCAAGATATCTGGAAGGATAACCTGATAATCGCTTTCGTGGATCAATCTGAGCGATCCCGAAGGACGCAATATAATCCAAGCTACGGATACACTTTCCAAAGAGAAGGGATGCCCGAAATCGATTCTTACTATGAAAATGGTGGAAAAATCAAAGTAATTCGCGCCACTGATAATTGGGAAATCAAAGCGATTGCTCCCGAAGCAGCATTTTTAATTAATGATACAATTCAAATTTAAGGAGAAATTATGTCAACATCAGCATTAACTTATCAACCGATATTAAGACTTACAATCAAAGCAACACAAGATCTGACCGCATTCCATTTTGTGGATTTTGAAGGAAATATTTGCGGTTTAGGTGCTCAATCCCTTGGAGTCGCCGATTACGATGCAACAAGTGGAGAGAACATTTCAGTAATCACTTTGGGAACTGCAATTGTAAGAGCAAGCGAAAGTATTGCAAATGGTGAATACATTTCATCGGATGCACTTGGAAATGCAAAAGTATTCGAGGCAGGCGAAAAAATTTGTGGCAAAGCTCTCGGTGCATCAAGCAATGGCTTTGTAAAAATATTGCTTACACAATTATAAAGGTGAAATAATGTGGGCAAACATTAAAAATCTCATAATGCGAAATTCTGTGCTATTAATGCTTGGAATTTTTGCTCTTTCGTTATTAAGTCCCAAAACAGCAGAAATAAAAACTTTGTTGTTTCTAATTGTGTTGGAATCGCTTGCTATTGCTCTTTCCAGTCTATCCTCGTATATTTTCACTAAGCTTGATTTTATCAAAATTCAAAGCACAAATGTATTGAGCGCAATCTTTCTCTCTGTTCATTTACTGATTGGATTCGGAGTTCTTGGCATTTATTTCACATTTTATTAAGAGAATAATGAAAAAAATAACATTGATATTCCTATTGCCATTTATTTTGTATTCCCAAAACAAATTCGAGATTCCTGCGAATGGCATATTGCTTGAGAAATCTTTAGAGATAGCATTGAAACAAGTTGGGACAACCGAAGCATCAAATCGCAATGATGGAGAAGTCGAAAAATATTGGAGAAGCGTGGGGCTGATTTACCCAAGTTCATATTGTGCAGCAGGTATTTATTATTGCTTTTATGAAGCATGCAAGCAATCAAATTTGCCGATCTCTCTTATCCCAATTCCGCGAACAGGTTTAGCTCAAGCAATATTCAATTTCGCAAAATCCAGTGGGATCAAGACTTCTTATAAACCTGAGAAACATAACTTAATTGTTTGGCGAAAAGGTCAAACATCATTTGGGCATATTGAAAAAATTTTCAAAGTTCAGAATGCGGGATGGGTGCAAACTGTAGCTTTCAATACAAAAGATCAAGCGAGTGGCAAAGAAGGAGTATTTATCAAAAAACGCAATATTTATCATCCAATTGGAAGACTGAAAATTCTCGGTTTAGTTGGCTTTAATGCAATCAATTGATGACAACAAAAGATAAAATATTGACGCTTTCAATTTTTCTTAACCTGCTTTTCTCTTTGTTGATAATTGGACATCACGATGACCAGAAGTCTTCAATACAAGAAAAGTGGGTTAGGGATACAATTTTACAGGTTCTTCCCGCCGAACCATTGATTATTGAAAAAGCAGTAGCAAAAGTAGAATATATTCGGGACACAATTATTCAGACGCAACCTTTTATTGCACACGTTGACACTATTATAAAATTCGATACTATAAGATTGGGCTACCAATTTCCCGAAAATTACTTTTCTTTTGAGCTCCGAAAATCGCCCGACACATTGACAACAGAAATCATTACAAAAGAAATTCAAAAGAAATCGCGATGGTGGGAAGGACCTGTTTATTTTATTGGTGGATTTTTAATTGGTAATATTATAAAAAAATAAGGTGATAAATTGATTCCAAATTCTTTATTAACAAATGAGCTGGTTACTCGCGAGCAAGTCCTCACATTCCAGCGATTTATTGGGATACTCCCAAATCCGGATAAAGTGATTCAGCAAAATGGCGGAGTAAGCAAGATATTCCCCGAATTGAAAAATGACCCGCATATTTGGTCATGTATGCAATCGCGGAAGGCTGGTGTTTTATCGCAAGATTGGGATATATTCGATCGCGATGCAAACTCTGATATATCTCAATTTATTAGAAAAATATTCCAAAAACTCGATGTATTTAATTTGATGAATAATATCCTGGAATCTGTATTTACAGGTATGCAAGTGCTTGAAATAATATGGGAATATGATGATAATGGCAATTATATACCAAAAGATATTATCCCGAAACCTTTGGAATGGTTCTATTATGATGAACAAAATAATTTAAAATTCAGGAAGCGAGACAGCTTGAAAGGCGATTTTCTACCTGAAAACAAATTTTTAATTCCAAGAAATTTGCCAACATATTCTAACCCATACGGGGAATCGCTGCTTGCAAAATGCTATTGGCCCGCTACAATCAAAAATGTAGGATTCCGATTTTGGATGAATTTTTTAGAAAAGTATGGTTTACCAATTATCATTGGACAATATACATATTCGCCAACTCCTGAGGAATTGCAAAGTCTCAGCGACAGGCTAAATGAACTTGTTGAATCGCAGACAATTGCTACACCAAATGATATTAATATTGATATTCGAGATATTGGTCAATCAAAATCCGTCGAACTTTATGCGCAGCTAATAAGAATGGCAAATGCTGAAATTTCGAAGGCATTATTATCAGAAACGTTGACAACTGAATTGGAGCATGGTTCTTACGCGGCTTCTGCTACTCATTTCAAGGTTCGTGAAGATGTGATTCTGAGCGATAAAATATTAGTAGAAAGCACTTTAAATATTTTATGCGATTATATCACAAAGCTAAATTTCCCAAAAATGCAATCTCCAATTTTCAAATTTAGAACCCAGAGGAATTTATCTTTTGATATTGATAATGACGTAAAACTTGCTTCTATTGATAATTTCCAATTCAAAAAAGAATATTTTATGAAAAAATATGACTTAAATGAAAACGAATTTTATATAAACAATTTTTAATTTTTTATGAATAAAAAACAAATAAAAACGTTTATATTTAAAATGATTTTGAAATAAAATAAGAGCATATATAATGAACGTTAGTGTTATAATACCAGCGGGAGGAAAAGGTGAAAGATTTGGAAGCGAGATACCAAAGCAATTTGTAGACCTGAAAGGGAAACCTGTAATCGTTCATACACTTGAAAAATTTTCTGATATTGAAGATGTGACTTCAATAGTTATTGCAGTTCATTCAGAATGGTTTACTTATACGAAAGAACTTGTTAAAACTTATAAATTGGACAAAGTCAAAGATATTGTTGTCGGCGGAAAAGAGCGTCAAGATTCAATTTATAACGCATTGCGTTCTAGCGCAATTAAGGATGCTGAGTTAATTCTGATTCATGATGCAGTTCGACCATTTGTTTCGCAGCAAGCAATTAAGAAAATTATCAATGCAGCCGAAGATTATGGTGCAGTGATTCTTGGAACAACTCCCAAAGATCCCGTTAAAGAAGTAGACCACGCGGGAGAGGTGGTTCGCACTTTGCAGCGTGGGAAATTATCTATTGCACAAACTCCCCAAGCTTTCTGGACAGATATTATTATAAATTCTTTTGAAAAAGCAAGGGAAGTTAATTATGTCGGCGCTGATTCCTCCCAATTAGTGGAATTCGCAGGCTATAAGGTTTCAGTCATTGAAGGAGAAGATACTAATATTAAACTCATTACTCCACTGGATTTCAAAATTGCCGAATTAATTCTCAATGAGAAAACCCAAGAAGTATTAGTCTAAGTAAATATTTCTGCTCTTTATCAGCAACCATGATAATTTCGCATTCCCATACCCATGTGGTGCATCATCATCAATGATTTACTAAGATTGAACATATATTTAAATCCAAGACCAAATGAAGTAGGTCTTGGGTTATATGTGTCGTCAGCAAAACTGTGCATAGGATCATTCTTCTTAAAATCTTTAATTGCCCCTGTGAATGAATAATTGCCTTCGAAGAAAAGAATGATCCTTCCGGTTTCATTTAAGTAAATTGGGATTTCATAAGACACATTGGCTCCAATCAATGTGTTTAAAATCGATGTTTCAAGATCGCTATCTTCCTGTTTGCCTCCAATTGGAATATCAAAATTCACACCTATTAAAAAACCTGAAATATAAAGATTGGGATTGATTCCGAAATAATTCAAGTGAAAGTTCTGATCTTTGCATGAATTACAACCATAATACCTCTGGATATATGTATGCGTAATGTATGCTAAATCGAGTTGAGCTCCCAATTTTGTATCAGCTACAAGTGGATAATAGAATGATACGCCAAAATCAGGTAAATTGTTAAATCCAACCTTGTTTTCTATTCCTTTCGGTGTTGAATTGGCATTTACGCCTGCAGAGTAGCTAAGATATGCACCAATGCTCATTGGAAAGTTTTGAGCGTGCAATTGACCGACGAATAAAAAAGATAGAATAATTATCTTAATTTTGAATTTCATATTTTTTCCAAAATTGATTATTAATTAAATGCAAGTTATAAAAAAAATTTCTGATAAAATCAATATTTTTTTAGATTTTGATGGAACAATCACTCAAAATGATTTAACTGACAAAATATTTAAAAATTATGGGGCTTTTGACCAAACATTAGCAAAATTAATCAACAAAGAAATTTCTATTTTTGACTATTGGAAAGAATTCGCAAAAGCATTACCCAATGATTTCGCGAAAAATGGATTGCTTGAAATTATCGAAAATGAACCACTTGATCCCTATTTTCTAAAGTTTATAGAATTCTGCGAGCAAGAGAATTTACCAATCGCTATTACAACTGATAATTTTGATATAATTATTAAAAAATATTTATCCGCAAAATTGCCTAATAATATATTTAAAAATAAAGCTGCGAATAATATATTTTGCAATCGATTATTGGAAAGCGAAAATGGATATTTGCCCCAATTCCCGTATGCAAGTGAAAATTGCGATTGTATGTCTGCTGTTTGCAAAAGGAATGTGATCCTATCGACAACGCCTGATGATTCAATAATTATATACGTAGGTGATGGATTCTCTGATTTTTGCGCTGCTCAAGTGGCTGATATAATTTTTGCAAAAAAGACACTTGCAAAATATTGTAGTGAAA
>DIEP01000133.1 GCA_002418685.1 Ignavibacteria bacterium UBA5771 | reverse complement strand
GGACGAAAATTACTGTTTTCTACTGCAAAAGTCAAATCAATAAATTCTCGTGAATAAACAATTGGATCTATTATTACTTCTCCTTCCAAGTGGTAATTTCTATTATCAGTATATCCATCAGCCAAATGAGTGGAAATATGTCCAATACGCAATCTACCTTGAAAATTATTATTACCGCTTGGATAGAGAAAAGTGAGGTTTCCACCAAAGTAATAGTCAATTGTTTCGACGGGAAATTTAAAATTGCTTTCGGAACGCAATCGAGAGTAAGTAAAAAATTCCGTTCCTATTCCGAATTGAAGATTATTCTTGAGTGTTTTATGATAAAGGTCAAAGTTTGAACCGATATCGAGCCTTAAATAATTATCAGATGTGTAATCAAGCATACCGATTCTTGCTTCATAAATATTAGCTGCGAAAGGTTTAACCAAAGGATCTTCAATAAAATCTGCTTTCAATAATATGATGTTTGAGAATAAAAGCAGGAAACAAAATTTGATTAGCCGCATTTTCAATTATTAAAAAAGCAAATTAAGAAATTTTCAAATATTATTTTTATGCGTTTTGAAATAGAATGGAACGTTAAACCGTCCAATTACATATAGATTTATAAATATAAGTCAGTCTCTTTTTATTAAACCAGATTCAATTGCTATTTAGCGATTGTTGTATCCTGCTTTTATGTATTCACTCCCGTAAAAAATTACTTATACAAATGATGAAGCGAACATACCAATAAAAATTAAAGGTGGATTACCAATAATTCAAGTAATTATGAATGGTGAAGTATATTCATTCTTTTTTGATTCGGGTGCTAAATATAGTAGTTTTTATGATTTACTTTTGCAAAAAGTCAGCATTTCGAAAATTGAAGAAAAACAACAGAGAATGTGGGGTGTTGGTGGTTCAAAGAAAGAAAAAGTCAAAGTAATTCCTGGAATTTCTTTCATTTTGAATAATTATGAATTACAATTTAAAAATCTTAAAAGTGATGGGCAAAACAATAATTTTATTTTGCTTGACGGAGCAATAGGTAGCGATATTGGGCAAAAAGGAAAAATTCACATAGATGCTTTAAATGGCTATTTCGGAATAGAATATTAATATACAATTGCAAAAACATATCTTAGTGTTTTTTAAATTACAACATACCAAAGACAATTGAAATAGGGAATGAGGGAGAAAAAATTGTGATAATTGCGAATAATTGTTTTAAAATAATAGATTTAATAATTCCGAAGTTCTAATGATCGGACTGATTTATTTCTGAAAAGTCAAAATTTTTCAATTTTTTCTTGGCGGATTTATAACCTATTTCAATTAATTTTTTTGCTTTACTAAAATCAAAAGCATTAAACTCGCTGGCATCGGGTTCAATAAGAATATCAGGTTTTGTGATTTGCAATGATAAATCGCTAATCTGAACTTGAACTATGATGAACATTTGATACAAGGCGCTCCAAAATTTTGGATCGGGAGTTTTTTTATTTACGTTATTATTAAAATAATCAATAGGATGATTCATAAAGTATTGAATCTTTTCGTTTAATGATAACTTATCTACAGTATTATTTACAATTGGAATTTGTTTTTCATCATCCTGACTGATTCCATAAGTCCCAAATCTTCTAAGGTTAACAGCAATTACAATATCCATTTTATTTTTCTTAACAATATCAACGGGTGTTGGATTGAGCAATCCACCGTCAACGAGTTTGTATTTACCAATCGTGACCGGTGAAAATAAAACAGGAACAGAAATACTTGCTCTAATAGCAGTAAGGATATCACCTTGTTCAAGAACAACCATTTTGCCTGTTTGAATATCAGTTGTTACAGCAGAGAATGGAATTATGAGATCATCAAAAGTTTTGTTGCCAAACCAAGTGCTTAGGAATTCTGATAAATAATTAGTATTTACAAGTGAAGATAAAGATAGGGTAGGTGCAAATATTTTAGCCATTAGTTTCCAATTAGTTTGTAGGGCGATATTTTCAATTTCTTCAACAGGGACTCCGATTGCATAAGCACCTCCGATTAAAGCCCCGAAGCTGCAACCCGAAATATAATCTAATTTAATTCCTTTTTCTTCAATTGCTTTTAGGACACCAATATGAGTTAACCCACGAGCAGCGCCACTTCCGAGAGCCAGTCCTATTTTTGGACGGTTATTTATTTGTTCAAGTTCCTCAGAGATTTTAATACTCATTTTTTACATTTTTTTAATTATATTTTGAACTTTTTCCACTTCTTGTTGGACTTCATCTTTATTCAATTTTCCGTTGCTCAAATCATATTTCAGCAATTTTCCAAAAATGACATCAATCTTTGCGGGTTTTGGAAATCTTTGTCCCTTTGCTAAAGATTTTTCGCTTCCTTTAATTTTTATCGGAATTATCGGCACATTAAATTGTATTGCCAACTTCACGAAGCTATTCTTAAACTCTCCTGGTTCACTACTGTAACTAACTTTTCCTTCGGGAAAAATGAGAAGAAAATTGCCGTTATCTAATCTGCGTTTTGTTTCAGTAACAAACAATCTGTCAAATTTTCCCAATCCAACAGGGATACCACCCATTGCTTTTAAATACCAAAGTTTTATTCTACTATTAAAAGCACTTTGCTTTGCGTAAGCATTGAATCTTCTTTTTACAAGCAAAACAAGCAAAGGACCATCTAATAAACTTGGATGGTTTGCAACTAATATAGCTGGTCCTTTATCAGGTACATTTTCCATCCCCTTGACAGTTATATCCAATAAAAAGAAAAAAAATATTTTAAATATTAGTATCGACAATCGATAAACCATCATATTTCACTTAATCAAAAAATCTATCTTGCCTTTATCAATAGATACGCTGCCTTCTTTACAATGTAATTTGCTTTAGCATCGGTTAATTGATCTTTCGCTTATTGTAAAAATGCTTGTGCTTCAAGCATATCCGAAACTGTACTTATGCCATTTTTGTAGTTGCCCTTGTTGACTTTGTAATTTTCTTCTTTCCTGAAGTTCGTGAGACCAGCCCCACCAACCAGAAATTGGAACCGAGACAATACTATACACCATACCGTGAGTTCTTTCTTTGGTAAAATTTTTATCGAACTTCAATTCCTCTAAATAACAAATTTAATAGCATATCAATATTTTTTTCGATGTCTTGTAATTGTTCTCCGATAGTCCATTTATATTCCAAACCCTTTAGTGCTGTAATTATAGCTGATGCTGTTAAATTGATATCTGCTACTGCAAATATTTTGTTTTGAGATCCTTGCTCCAAAATGCTTTTTATAATATGGAATTGATTTTCAAAATTATTTTTTCTTATTTTTTCTATAAACGTATAACTACTCAAATATTCATCTCTTAAAGCGCTATAATAATTTGTTAATTCTTTTACATATTTCGACTGAGTAATGACATAAGCTCGTAATTTTTCAAGGGGAGTTTCTGCATCATCCAAATTTTTTTGTAAAATATTGTTAAAATATTGTGCTTCTTTTTCAATTACTTCTTCAAATATTTCTTCTTTGCTTTGAAAATAGTGATAAATAGTACCTTTTGCAACATGTGAAATTTTAGCAATTTCGTCAACAGTTGTCTTATTAAGACCAAACCGCGCAAAAAGACCCTCAGCAGCCAAAATTATTTTTTCCTTAGTTTTCCGCTTATATTCCTTATCTCCAATTTTCATTTTATACTAATTGACCGTAATCGTTTAAATGTTAGTTTCAAAATTAAGAATTCTGATGAAATAAACAAACAAAAGCTTCAATTATTTTAATTTTCCTGAGGATATATTCAGTGCTTTCCCTCGTCTATCGCTAATTTTCTTTATTTATAATTCCTGGTATTTCATTCATTTTGAATAATTATGAATTAAAATTTAAAAATCTTAAAAGTGATGGGCAAAACGATAATTTTATTTTGCTTGATGGAGCAATTGGTAGCGATATTGGGCAAAAAGGAAAAATTCACATAGATGCTTTAAATGGCTATTTCGGAATAGAATATTAATATTTAATATACAATTCCCAAAAAACTCATATCTTTGTACTTTTAAATTTTTATATGCCAAATACAATTGAAATAGGGAATGAGGGAGAAAACATCGCCGAGAATTATTTGCAAGAACTTGGTTATAAGATAATCAAGCGCAAATTTCACTTTGGACGTATAGGGGAGATTGATTTAATTGCCAAAGATGATGAAGTCATAGTATTTGTGGAAGTTAAAGCTCGGAAATCTACTGAATATGGCAGCGGACTCGAGGCAATAACTCCCACAAAACGTCGCAATCTCATTAATGTGGCGAGAGGTTATCTTTATGTCAATAAAATTGAAAATACATACACGCGCTTCGATGTAATTTCAATTGATTTATCCAAAAAACCTCCAAAGATCGAGCATATTATTAATGCAATAACAATTATTTGAATCAAAGCAATCCACGTTTTTTAAGTAGTGGTTGGATGCTTGGCTCTTTACCACGAAATTCTATATACATTTTCATCGGATCTTCAGAATTGCCACGTTCAAGTATATGGCGTAAACCAATTGCAGTTGAACGATTGAAAATGCCGTCCTCCTTAAATTTTTCAAAAGCATCTTTATCCAAAACTTCTGCCCAGATATAAGAATAATAGCCTGCATCATAACCCGTTGTAAATATGTGATTATAATAAGTGCTTCTATAACGCGAAATAATTTCAGGAATCAAACCTAATTTAGTCATTTCTTCATTTTCAAAGGTCATCGGATTCTCTTTTAATGGCTCAGTTAAGATATGATAATCCATATCAAGGTAGGAAGCTGCAAGATATTCGACCGTTCCAAAACCTTGTCCATATTTATTAGATTTTTGAATTTTATCGACCAAAGATTGTGGAATTACCTTGCCTGTTTTATAATGTTTGGCAAATAAAGCTAACATTTCGGGTTCTACTACCCAATTTTCCATAATTTGCGAAGGCATTTCAACGAAATCGCGAGGAACATTTGTTCCTTCCAAACTTCTATATTTAGTATTTGCAAATAATCCATGCAAAGAATGGCCAAATTCGTGGAACATAGTTTCTGTCTCATCATAAGTTAAAAGTGCGGGAGAAGAAGCAGTGGGCTTTGTGAAATTGAATACTAATGAGACAACGGGATGAATTTTCTTGCCGTTTTTAATATATTCCTCAACATAATTAGTCATCCATGCACCTTGTTGTTTGTTAGGGCGTGGATAAAAATCCATGTATAATATTCCAAGAAATGCTTTGTTGCTATCAATTACTTCATAAGCAAGAATATCAGGGTTATACTTAGGGATGTTCTTGATTTCTTTGAAAGTTATACCATAAAGTTTATTCGCAAGCGTAAAAATACCTTCACGCACATTTTCCAATTTGAAATATGGTTTGGTTTCTTCTTCGTCAATATCATATTTTGCTTTGCGAACTTTTTCAGCATAATATCTCCAATCCCAAGGTTCAAGTTTGAAATTGTCACCCTCGCTTTTGATCATTTCTCGATATTCGTCTGCCTCTTGTTTTGCAACTTTCAAAGCAGGGGACCAGATCTGGTCAAGCAAATTAAAAACATTTTCAGGAGTTTTAGCCATTGCATCATCCAATCTGTATTCTGCATGGTTTTTGTATCCAAGCAATTGAGCGCGTTCCATCCTGAGATTCACAATTTCCTTGATTGTCTCCTTGTTATCGTATTCGTTATCATTATTTCCACGGTTTGAATAAGCTTTCCAAATCTTTTCCCGCAAATCCCTTCTGCTTGAATATTGGAGGAAAGGCATAAGACTTGGGTTATGAAGTGTTACGACCCATTTTCCCGGCAAATCCATTTCTTTTGCCGTTTCAGCAGCGCCATCAATAAATTGTTGAGGCAATCCCGCCAGATCTTCTTTTTTATCAAGCACTAATTTGAAATTATTAGTTTCAGCAAGCACATTGTCAGCAAATTTAAGTTCAAGCAATGACAATCGCTCGTTTATTGCACTTAATCTTGCTTTCTTTTGTTCATCAAGATTGGCACCACTTTTTATAAATGCTTTATAGGTTTTGTCGAGGAGCCTCGATTGCTCTGTATTTAAATTTAATTTTGTTCGAGTGTTGTATATTGCTTTTACTCTTTCAAATAATTTAGGATTCTGAAGAATCTCGTCGTTGTGTTTTGAAAGAAGTGGTGCAATATCTTTGGCAGCATCTTGAATTTCTTGATTAGTATTAGCTGAATTAAGATTGAAGAAGATTGTTGCTATTTGATTAAGCAATTCTCCACTATATTCGAGACTTTCAATTGTGTTTTCGAAAGTTGGCGCGTTTTTATTATCAATAATTGATTGAATTTCCTTTTTATTGATAGTTATTGCTTCCTGGATTGCAGGGAAGAAGTCGCCACTTCTGAATTTCTCAAATGGAGGAACATTATATTGATTATTGAAAGGCGATAGTAAAGGATTATTTTCTGCTTGTGTTTGAATTAACATTGATAAACCGATGATTACATAAACATAAATCTTTTTCATACATTTATTGTATTTTATAAATAAAAATTATTATCTTGGTTTGAGCTCAATTACAGGGATAATCATTTCTTCGAGAGAAATGCCTCCGTGCTGGAACGAATCTCGATATTTATTTAAATAATAATGATAGTCTGTTGGATAGACGAAATAATAATCTTCTTTGGAAATAAAATTGCTAACAGTTATACCTTGTCGTGGAATCTTTAAATCATCAAGATCTTTCACGAGCATAGCAGAGCGTGGATCAGTTTTGACGTTTTTTCCAAATTTATAGCGAAGATTGGTTGAAGTTTCTCTATCTCCAAGTATTTGCACACCGCGCAAGCAACGTATTGAACCATGATCAGTAGAAATCAATACTGTTGCATTCTTTTGCTGAGCAATGATTTTAAACATTGAAAATAAACTTGAATAAGTAAACCACGAACGCGTAAGAGACCTGTATGCAGCTTCATCAGGTGCAATTTCTTTCAATATTGCATAATCAGACCTTGAGTGTGCCATCATATCCACTGCATTAATCACGATTGTTGTGAAATGATTATCAAGAATATCCACAATTTCGCGTTCCACTTTTTTACCAAAATCTGTATCAAAAATCTTATAAAAATTCAATTTGTTTCGAAGCTTAATTTTTTTCCTATCAATCCAAGATTCGAGTAATTCTTTTTCGTTAGCATTTTGCTTGTGATCTTCTGAATTTGCCTCCACATTCCACCACTGCGGATAATATTGCTTAATTTGTGAAGGATAAAGCCCTGCAAAAATTGCATTCCTTGCATAAGGAGTTGCTGTTGGCAATATTGATGAATAAAAATTCGTTTTTACAGAATAATAAGGAAGCAATAAATCTTGCATCACCAGCCACTGATCATAGCGCAAGCAATCAATTACAAAGAAAAACACAGGATTCTCGTTTTTTAATAGAGGTTCGAGATAACGAGTTGTGATATGTGGCGAGAGTAATGGATCGCCATCCTGCGGTTTATCGTTCAACCAGCTGCGATAGTTATTTTCAACAAATTTCGAGAATTCCGCATTTGCTTGATGCCACAAATCGCTCAAAGATTGATCAAGCCCTGTGTCAGGAATTCTGTCTAATTTAACAGACCAATTTGTGAGCTTTTGATAAATATCAACCCAATCATCCCAATTCTGATAATATGAAATCTGTTGAGATAAAGAATTAAAGCTTGAGAAAAAAGTTTGTATTAATTGTTCTTGCTTGATTCTACCCTCCTCAATGAATTTTTTGCAAGTTAGCAATATCTGAGTAGGGTTGACAGGCTTGGTCAAGTAATCATCGATTGATTTTCCGATAGCTTCTTCCATTAAGCTTTCTTCTTCATTTTTTGTAACCATAACAACATTGGTCGCGGGGTCGATTTCTTTGATTTGTGGTAATGCTTCTAAGCCTGACATTCCCACCATCGTTTCATCAAGGAAAACAATATCAAAATGTTTGCCTCTGATTAGCTCAATGCCATCCTCACTATTAGAGGCAGTATCGACTTCATACCCTTTTTCTTTCAAAAGAATTAGATGAGGTCTTAAAAGTTCGATTTCATCATCAATCCAAAGAATTTTTCCTTTTTCCATTTTTTTCCTATAATTTAATTGAAAAATGAGTAGAAAGTCTTAAAAGAGTCCTAATGTTTTTATGTTAAATGAATCCAGGGATTTTTCGAAAATCTGATTATAATAACTATACATTGAGAACGGAAAATTTATATATATTTCAACTAAATGCATACCATAAGCAATAGCATATTCAAAACGCATTACAGGTTCGCTTTTCACATCCTTTTGGAATATTATTTGAGTTAAATAGGACGGATAATCGCGATATAATTTGGAACGGCGAGTAAGAATATCATTTCGGAAAACGTCTGTGAGCATTATGGCATCACGCTTTTGCCGCCAATCTTCAAGCATATCTTCCGATGAAGCAGTATTAGACCTAATCCCCTCATATTTATTGACAATAATTTTCATTCCAATTCTGAAATTGTCCGTATTTACGGGATCAACCATATAATAAGCAATTGTTGAATCTTTATCAGTTTTAATAAATTGATTAAAATTGATTGGCAACATAATTGTAAAAATTGAATCAGGGGTGGAATACAATGCGAATTTTGTGGAATCCACACTCAAACTTTGTGCATATAAAATTTCTTGGATCATTTGTCGGTCAACTTTTGCTTGAGAAGAATCGCCAATTGATTCATAAGCAAATGCCCGATTATTCAATATAACTAAATCAAGTGGGTTAATATATAGAACTTTTGAATAATCATCAATCGCCTCAACATAATTTTTATTTTTATAAAATGCATCTCCACGGCGTTGGAATAATTCCCCACTTGCACTACCTTGGCTGAGCAATAAAGTATAATCTCGTATTGATTCGGAATACTTTCCCATTTTATAAGCAGCTTTTCCGTGTTCTAATAATAACTTTGCATTACTGGAATCGAAAGACAGTGCATAGCTCAAATCTTTATATGCTTGCTCGGTTTTTCCTTGATCGTTTAGCAATGCACCTCGATTTGCATATGCTTCGGAAAATTTTTTGTCAATTTGAATTGCCTTATTAAAGTCTGCCATTGCCTTAGTTGTATCTTTTAAATATACATAAGTCATCCCGCGCAAATTGAAAACATCAGGAATATTGAGCGTGACTTTTTCAAGATGGTTAAGCAATACAAGAGCAGAATCGTATTCATAGACATAAAAATGGCATAGACTCTTATTGAAAAGAGCATCAGGATGGTCGGGATCTTTTGCAAGTACTTCACCAAATACATTAGCTGCATCGTTATATTTATGCAACATTATCAAATTCCCTCCAAGTTTCATGAGAGAATCAATTCGCGCATAAGAAAAATTAAGAGTAAATAAGTTCAATACAATGACAAATAATATTAAAGACTTAGCTTTCATAAAAAACGATTTTCTTAATATAACGAATTAATAAACGAAATCGTGAAACAAAGAGTAAAAAATTATGATGAATTTATAATTTTCAAGTAATATTTACCGCCTTCCTATCTCCCCCTCTTCGTAAGAGGGGGCAGGGGG
>DIEP01000051.1:393-3720 GCA_002418685.1 Ignavibacteria bacterium UBA5771 | reverse complement strand
CGAACCATTGTGGAATTGAAATATATGTATTCGGAAGGATACTCGCAACCTGCAAAAGTTTTAATCGAACCATTGTGGAATTGAAATATACGATTAAGTTCCAACATAAATTCAAGTGCTTCCGTTTTAATCGAACCATTGTGGAATTGAAATTTACTTTATTGCTTGCTTGCTTGCTGTCCTGAGCTTGTGTTTTAATCGAACCATTGTGGAATTGAAATGACACTAAATATATTTTTGTGTTATAATCTGCCTGCGTTTTAATCGAACCATTGTGGAATTGAAATCGCATCTTCTTTAAAATTAAAGATGGTAAAATCGTGGGTTTTAATCGAACCATTGTGGAATTGAAATAATAGTGGAACAGCAGGGACAGTAGAAATTGACGTTGGTTTTAATCGAACCATTGTGGAATTGAAATAGATGACGTTCGTGCAGTAATTCATTTGCGCAAATCAGTTTTAATCGAACCATTGTGGAATTGAAACAAACACTGGATCAATTTACAAATTCGGCGGGAGCGTTTTAATCGAACCATTGTGGAATTGAAATACCTTTGCTTTTTAACCGTCTCTTATTTTTAGTTTTATCCTTTATTGACTATTTCAGTAATTTTCTTGAAATAAACAAATATATTAATCACAACCTTGTTTACTTTTTAAAAATAATTTTGATGGCGGAAATTAAATCTAAAAGAAAAAGAATTATAAGAGAAAGCGAAATTTTAATTACAACCGAGAATTATCCTAATAAAACTCAGAATAATAGCAATTTATCAATAATAGATGATATTATTTTGCGTGATATTGGCAAAATCGCTGATGCAAACGGTTTCAAAGTTTATGCAGTTGGTGGCATTGTTCGGGATTCTATTCTTGGATTGCACAGGCAAGATTATGATTTTACGGTTGTTGGCGACTCCATTGAGTTCGCAAAAATTGTTGCTGCCCATTATCATTCAAAACCCGTAATTTTTCAGAAATTTCTGACCGCGATGGTTCCACTTAATAAAGACATTAAATTGGAATTTGTTGGCACACGTAAGGAAATATATACACCCGAATCACGTGATCCTATTGTTTCGGTTGGGACGCTTAATGACGACCTTCAACGACGAGATTTTACAGTTAATGCACTTGCCATTGCATTAAATAAAGATAATTATGGTGATTTAATTGATATGTTCGGCGGAATTGAAGATATAAAGAAAAAAATTCTAAAAACGCCACTTGAACCACTTAACACATTTTCTGATGATCCATTACGAATGATGCGAGCCGCTCGATTTGCATCACAATTGGGATTTGAGATTGAGCAAAACACGCTTGCCTCTGCAAAAGAAATGAGCAATCGAATCACAATCATTTCTCAGGAGAGGATTTCCAACGAATTTTTCAAAATTCTTCAATCTCAAAAGCCAAGTATCGCGATTAACTATTTATCAGAAATGGATTTGCTGAAGCATATTTTCCCTGAATTAGAAGCGCTGAAAGGAGTTGAAATTGTTCAGGAAGGTCAGCGTCATTTTGCTCATAAAGATGTCTATCGGCATACTCTCAAAGTTGTTGATAATATTTCCCAAATGACCGACAACGTTTGGTTGCGATTTGCAGCGCTTCTTCACGATATTGCTAAACCACAAACAAAGCGATTTTTACCGAATATGGGTTGGACTTTTTACGGACACGAAGAAGTTGGTGCAAAGATTGCTGCAAATATTTTTAGAAAAATGAAGCTTTCGATGGAATATTTGCCTTATGTTCAAAACTTAATAAGAATGCATCAAAGGCCGATGAAACTTGTTGATGAATCAGTTACCGATTCTGCTGTCCGAAGATTAGCTTTCCAAGCAGGCGACACATTGGAGGATTTAATCATTCTTTGCAAAGCCGATATTACTACAAAAAACCCCGACCTAACGATTGAGTATTTGAATAACTACGACATTGTTATGCAAAAGGTTATTGAGGTGCAAGAAAAAGACAAATTGCGCCAATTTGAATCCCCAATTCGTGGTGAAGAAATAATGGAAATATGCAACCTTAATCCTTGCAAAGCAATTGGCAGAATTAAATCGAAAATCGAAGACGCTATATTAGATGGTGTTATTCCAAATGAATATACTGCTGCAAAAGAATATTTCCTTGATAATATAGATAGTTGGCTTGCTGAAATTCCTGATAATGAAAAATTCATCGCAACTTTATAATATATTTGATTATGAAATTCAATAAAAGAATTCCCAAAGAGCTTTTCAAAGATGAACATTATCTTGGCAAACCCGCTGATTTTAACGATATTATTATTCAAAGGAGAGTCCGATTAGTCAAGCAAATCAAGGATTTTACAGGCAAAACATTAGTAGATATTGGTTGCGGGAATGGTGCATCTATTTTAATGCTTGCAGACCAAATGTCAGAATGTACAGGTTTGGATATAGAAGCTTCTCACAAGTCAGTATTTGAAAAATATCGCGAGCAATTATCAATCACAAATTGTGAATTCCAAGTTTTCAATATTGAAAAGGAAAAATTAAATAAGCAGTTCGATAGACTCATTTCCTTTGAAGTTATTGAGCATCTTGAAGATGAAAAGAATGTGAAATATTTTTATGAGGCATTGAAACCCGGTGGTATTGCTGCAATCACAGTTCCCAACAAGTGGTGGATATTTGAAACTCATGGTGCCAAATTGCCCCTGCTGCCTTGGAATAGAGTTCCATTTTTTTCGTGGCTGCCCCGACCAATCCACGAGAAATATGCAAATGCAAGAATTTACACGAAGAAAAGAATAAAAAAATTGCTCACATCTATCGGATTTGAAGTTGAGCAAATAAAGTATATTACGGCACCTCTTGATGTTTTGCCTGACGGTTTTGTTAAGAAATCCCTTCAAAAATTTATCTTCAAAAATGATACAACATCAATCCCCTTTCTTTCCACTTCAATTTTTATCGTCGCAAGAAAAAAATAGATATTTTTCCATAACACCAAAAATATTTTCACTTAATTTAACATTTTATGTAACAAAATGGATTTTGAACTGTCTTAGAGTTATAATAAAATGTAAATTTATAAATAATTAATTAGAATTGATTAAATTGTTTATTTTAAAATAATAAAAAATTGGAAACAATATAGAAAAAATATATACCCCGCTCTTGGGTAATAAAATAAATATTTTTAAATTAAAACAAGGAGAATATTATGAGAGAGTGGAATACAACCAAAAGAGCTATAGCACTCATAGTGCTATTTATCACATCATTATTGGTAGAAGTTGCCAATACGCAGGCACAGCCGTTGCCTCAAGATACAGTCTGGACCA
>DIEP01000051.1:0-380 GCA_002418685.1 Ignavibacteria bacterium UBA5771 | reverse complement strand
AGTATAATCGCGGGAATGGGCTTCGAGATGGATTTGTTCTTCGATACAAAAACAGGGAGCGAAATCCGCCGAATACCAGGGAACAATGAGGTATTTTTTATTGGAAACGATAATAAGTTTCTTAGAGTAAGTCCAAATTTCAAGATGATAGAAATTTGGAGTACAGAATCTTGGACTGTTGTAGATTCACTCCAGCAGGATGAACTTCAAATAGGACCTATATCTGTCTCAAATGATGAAAGATACGTAGTTGGTTATGTGGCTAATAGAGTAGGCTATTCTAAAGACCATGGTGTACAGAATAGAGGTATACGGATATGGGATTTACAAAGTAAACAAATTTTACAAACAAAGTTGTTTCCATATTCACCGAAAGATAC
>DIEP01000114.1:6853-13063 GCA_002418685.1 Ignavibacteria bacterium UBA5771 | reverse complement strand
AAATAAAGAACTTTGGAAGTGGAAACAAGCACAAATAAGCTATCGCCTTTGAGAATTGCATCATTTGCAATATCGCCTAATTGATTCCCTGGATTATTTTCCTCTATAAAATTCGTAATTGCTTTATTTATTGCCATATCATATCGCGTCAGTGAGGCATTATTATATCCATATAACCCTTCACATAAAATAAATGCGGCAGGCTTGGAATAGTTCGAACTTTCTTGCTCTGTTGGATGAGGTGTTTGGACACAAGCAACAAACAATAATAATGGTATGATATATATAATATGCTTATTTTTCATCTTATTATCAACTTTTTATAATAAATTTTTCCTTCATAAGATATTGCGACGAAATATACTCCAATTGGAAAATCTATTGGAATTTGATAAAAGCTTTCTTGAGAGTCATTCTCAAATATTTTCATTCCATTAACATTGAAGATTTGTAATTGGTATTTCTCTAATCTGTTATTAATAATTGATATTTTATTATTCTCTGTAGAAACAAGGAAATCGAGATTATCTTCATCTTTTATTGATGAATTGCTAGTTTCTTTGAAATGTATTGCAGTGACAGCGTCAAGGTCAAATCCTGAAAGTGTCGGGTCATAGAATGGATGAGATTTATTGTCTAATATAAATCTTGTAATATCTTGAATTTTTATGTATTTGATCCTTTGAAGACCTAATGCGATCAAATCGAAACTATTTCCACCACTTTCGTTCGGGTTAAATGGATCTTTATCACCAAAGGTTGGGCGAGTCCCCGCACAACCTTCAAGCGTTAGTGAATCATAAGGAAAATCATAATAAATAACACCGTCATAACTTACAGAAACTTTTCCAGGTTCAGCAAATATTTTGTTATTTATCGGATTTAAAAAGGCATTTTCAAAGATAGTAAAATCAGGACCAATTCCATCAATTATTTCAATATTTTTAAATCCAATTATAATTTCACCATCAAGACCAAGCGAGCAGATCTCGCTTTCTGAAGTTTCTGGTATTGTTTCTGACGCATGTCTTGAAGGCAACCCAAAAATATTTCTCGGAAAATAGGTTGCTGATTGCCCCGAATTTTGTCCTGTCCCTGACTTGAATGATATTAATGTATCGCAAGATCCTATAACAATTTCACCTGAATATGAAATATTAATAATCAAAAAAAAGGATATTCCAACATATATTTTTTTCATAGTTAATTCCTAATATTTATTTTACATTATAACTTGCGGAAAAAACAAAGCTCCGTTTTGGCATTGGGTAATTTTTAATAATCTCATAATATTGATCTGTTATATTTTTCATAATAAAAGAAATACTTAAATCATTTGATAATATTCTTGCTTTCATAGATAAATTTATGTCAATTGTATAATATTTTTCCATTATTGAACTTAATGAATTATCAATCATATAATATCTAAATGAATTATAATAAAACGTTGCACCAATTGCAAATTGGCTATAACTGTAATTAATGAGGAAGGAAATTATCTCTTCGGGCAAATACGGTATTAATTTATTGAAAGAAGGGGAATTTGCTGTTTTATCAAGTGATTGCTGATATGTATATGAAAGCATTGATGTAAATGTATTTTCAAATAAAGATAATTGTATGTTTGTGGAAATTCCATAATTGTAAACCCTGCCGATATTCTGTGCTGACCAAGAAATAGGGGATTTTGGGACAGATATAATTTGATCTTTTGTATTTATAAAATATGTATTTGCATTAATTTTTAAAAATTTATCGGGAAATATATCAAGAGAAAGTGAGTATGAATTTGATTTCTCAGGAAGTAAATTTACAGTCCCATAATTGAGATAATACATTTCATTAAAATTTGGAATACGGTAATTATATGAATAAATTAGCTTTAAGTCAGTATTTAGAAGAATATTTCTAAAATCCAAACCTGCTGAATAGGAAAGTATATTTTTTATATCACTCCAATAATCATATTTTGCTGATAATAAACTGGAAAGTGATTTGCTCTCATTTTTATATAAATCATAAATTATATCATATCCAATTCCTAAATTCATTCGTTCCACATAATTATTAACATCATTTGACAATTTGCTACCAGAAAGATTCGAATATAAAAAATTTAAGGATATTTTTTGGCTAATTTTATTAGAATTAATGGCATAATCCTCAATAATTCTTAGATCTCTCGAAATAAAAAATGAATTTGAAAAACCATTATTTAACAAAATTTCTTCATCATTATAATCTGATAAATTGTAAGAAAATAAGAATTTTAGTTCATTATTTCGATTTGTATCAATTTTTGTATAAAGATTTGTAAGATATAATATTTTCGACTCATTCAACCTTGCCGAAGAATTCTCAATCTTTCCAAGTAAAACAGCTCCTGGGACGCCGCGCACGGAATTTGTGAGAAATAATTTCGATGAAACAAGTGATTTATTCATTTGAATTTCGATGCCTAAATTGGCATTTAAACTCGAAATATCTCCATTATTTCTTTTTATAGTAGTTAACTTGCCAAAATCATTATATTCAAAAGGATAATTACCACTGCTATTCAAGTAATTCAATGAAATAAAATAAGGTGTAGTAAATATTTTAGAATTTGCATCAATGGAAAAATTGGAATAATCGAACGAACCAAAGGAGCTTGCAAGATTTATGCTCTTCTTTTCGGGTATTTTCGAATGCAAATTGATTGTTCCACCCAAGCTGTTTGCCCCAAAAAGGGAGGAAGAACCATTGGTAATAACATCAATGCTTTCAAAATATGTCAGGGGCAATGAGCTGAAATCAACGACCGAGTTTTGGGATGAAGAAATGGGCACACCATCAAGCAATATTTGCGTTTGAGACGATGCAGTCCCCCTCAATGAAATAGTTTTGATTCCACCAAATCCTCCATAATCCTTGATAAAAACATCCGGGAAGTATTTTACAATGTCAGTGACAGTCGAGAAGTTTAAATGATCCATTTGCGAAATCTCAATTCTATGAAAATTCAAATGGCTTAATATTTTGGATTGTTCTGCACGCGATTCTTCAACTTCAACTGTTTTAGCTTTGAATACTAATGTATCTTGTTCTGCAATCAAGCTGAAATTTGCTAACACCAATAATAACAATATGATAAAATAATATTTTGACAACTTTGTAAATTATCTAATTATTGAAAATTGTTTTGTGTATTTATTATTATTTACTTGCAATTGCAAATAATAATTTCCTACCATTAAAGAATGAACATCTAAGTCAATTTCTCTAAATTGATGAATATCCAATTCTCTATAAATCAAAAGATTTCCCAAGCAATCGAAAATCTTTATTGATGTTTTCGAGATTATCCCAATATCATTTATATTGAGAAATAAGTGATTATATGCAGGGTTTGGATAAAATGAGATTTGTTCGTTCAATTTGCTTTCATTCACATCAAGGGAATAGTCAATGAAATTCACTCTGACAGAATCATTTGGGGAGTAATCCTCATTGAGATATTGAGTGGAGACAATAAAGAACCCCGAGGATTTAATTGAAATGGCGAAATCCTCAATTTTTCCATCAATCTTGAGATAATCATTTATGCGATTGAATTCAATAGGATCATTCATAGTTAAATATCCAATTTGATTCTCTGAATTATAAGTCCCAATTCCAATCCATGTTTGCAAATCATCGGGGAGGAACAATGAACCATAGCTGAACATTTTAGCAATAGATGGACCATTCCAACCAGTAGTATTTGTTGGAATTTCATATTCTTGATCATCGGTTAAATTATGAATAAGAATTTTGTGAGAACCCATCAATGTAATTACTAAATATTTATTTTGAAAATTTTGAATAAAATTTACATTATTACCAATGACTTTCTCATAAATAATTTTACCATCATCAGCTGACACTAAGAATAGCATTGAGGAATCCTTTCCGAATGGTCCAACCGAAATTGTAGCTATATATTGCTTACTCGAAATCGGATCATTATAAAAAACAGATTGAATTGTGTTGAGACCGATTTCTTTATTTAATATCTCTTTATTTTCCTT
This sequence comes from Ignavibacteria bacterium UBA5771, assembly GCA_002418685.1. GTDB lineage: Bacteria > Bacteroidota > Ignavibacteria > Kapaibacteriales > UBA2268 > UBA2268. Next base: position 9,011 of record DIEP01000114.1, on the reverse strand, counting down.
TAATGAATAGCAAACGATGGAACTTTGTGAAAAATAACTTGATTGAGAAATCAACAAGGTGCTATCCTGATAATCTAATGCATACGCATCATAGTTAACTTCGTTATTTAAATCTATTGTTTTCGCAACTTCATAAGTGTCAAGATTATATTGATAAATCTTGCTTAATTGTGGAATAAAAATAGCCCTTTCCCGGGGAACAAATGCGGGTCTGAGTGGGGGCAAAATCGAGCCAAAATCGAATTCTCGAACTTTTTTTGCTTCATAATTAACAGAATTTCCCGTGGATATTCTCAGTGTCCACCACGATGGCATAATATCTCCACTATCAGGTTCATATATAGCATTAAAATTTTTATCGACTCCTATGCAGAAAATATGATATGTTTCGGCGGTGCTATCATAGAAAATCGCAGCGGGTTCTGCTCCCACTTGAACTGAGAAAGATTGGGCAAGATAAAAATCGCTAGAAAAAGCATTTGTAAAGGACAAAAACAATAAAATTGCAAAAAAGAAATATTTTTGGAACATAAATACTCCATAATTTAATAAATAAAAAATTGAGCAATGAGAAGCAGAAATGTTAGTAGATAGTGCATTTTAGGCTCCTCATTGCATTTGTTCTCGCAAATAACAATGAGAATATTATTGATAGGTCTTCTGGCTTGGTTTCATCGAAATTTATCATCTTCCCGGTTTCCCAGTGATTCGTCAATAAATTTCTCCACTTTACAGCTGCGGAACAGCACAGGATTTGCACCTGTTTCCAAAATCATCTGTATGATTTAATATCAATAATAATTTTCAATAATTCAAAATTACAAATTTTTTCATTCAAATTACAATTCATAATATTTTTTGATTAATTTTGTAAAAAAATATTAATCAGGTTCATTAATGAAAAATCCTTTAGTACTCGTTGTCGATGATAATAAAATAACAACAAAGCTCATGCACCGATATTTAGATGCACATAATTTTGAAGTATTTGAAGCATTTGATGGTATTGAATGCTTAGAAAAACTCAAAGAGAGAAAGCCCAATTTAGTAGTTTTGGATGTTATGATGCCTCGCATGGATGGATATGAAACAGTGAAGCAAATGCGGGAAGATGAACAATTGAAAGATATTCCTGTTGTAATTGTAACAGCTCTTAATGATGTCCAAACACAAATTAAAGCTATCGAAATGGGTGCTGATGACTTCCTGAGTAAACCTGTCGAGGAAAAATTACTTATTGCAAAAGCAAAAGTCCTGACAGAACTCAGCACGCTACGAAATAAAGTAACATTTCTTCAATCATTATTTCCTAAATTGAAAGAAGAGCCTAATCTAATTTTAAATGTTGATAAAATTCTTGCAGAAAGCCAAATTTTTGATTAATGAAAGCTAAATCCGTGTTTGTATGCTCAAATTGTGGAGCACGTTCTGCTCGATGGCAAGGACGGTGTCCTTCTTGTGGAGCATGGAATTCTTTCGTTGAAGAGGCTCTCTCGCAAACAAATACCCCGAAATCAAAATCTAAGCAAAGCACTCCTACATTACTTTCACGTGTTCAGAATGAGTCAACTGAAAGAATTTTAACGGGCAACGAGGAATTTGACCGTGTGCTTGGAGGTGGGATTGTCCCAGGTTCTGTCGTGCTAATAGGTGGAGATCCTGGAATAGGTAAATCAACCTTATTGCTTCAAATATCAGGTCGGTTCCAACCTGAAAATTGTCTTTATATCACAGGCGAAGAATCCTTGAACCAAATTTCCTTACGGAGCAAGCGTATTTTTCATAAAGATGAAGATTTGCAAATCATTGCTGAAACTAACCTCGAAACTATATTTGATAGCATTAAGGATCTTGAGAACTTAGAATTTGTTGTGATTGACTCAATTCAATCCATGTCATCAAATAATGTGGATGGTATTGCAGGCAGTCTTATCCAAATTCGAGAATGCACTAATGAAATCACAAATTTTGCAAAAAAGAATAATTTAACTTTCTTTTTAATAGGTCATATTACTAAAGAAGGAGCCATTGCTGGTCCAAAAGTGCTGGAACATATTGTGGATACAGTTCTGCAATTTGAAGGAGAGAAAAATTACAATTATAGAATATTACGCACATTAAAAAATCGTTTCGGTTCAACCAATGAGATTGGCATTTT
>DIEP01000114.1:0-6641 GCA_002418685.1 Ignavibacteria bacterium UBA5771 | reverse complement strand
GATGTGTTCGTAAACATTGCAGGAGGTATAGTAATATCGGATCCCGCACTTGATTTAGCAATTGCAACTGCATTAGTAAGTTCTTTCAAAGACCAGAAATTACCTCTAAATTCTGTGATAATAGGTGAAATCGGTCTCACGGGAGAGGTCCGTGGAATCAGTAATATTAGTCAAAGACTGTCAGAAATTCAAAAGCTCAAATTCCAAAATGCAATACTTCCTGAAATATCTTTTCAAAAATTGCATGATAAATTTGAGCTTGATTTAATGCCTGTCTCTAATGTGTCTCAAACTTTTGAGAAAATTTTCTAAATTAAACAAGCGAATATCTAATATCATAGAAATAGCATTCCTCACGCTTGCAGGCACTATTTCGCAATGAAAACGTGCAGCGCCCTTGAGTTATTGGCAAATCGATATTATATTTATTTTTTAAAAAATCTACGCTTGTTTCAATAGACAAATATGTGTCTCGCTTGCAACAGCGGGCACCACCGGCTTCGGCAACGCGCTTTAAGCTTTCTGCAACCAAAGAATTTGCCAATGACCATGTCTCATCTTTTGAAAGACTCTCACCTGCAAAAATGCTGGCAAATATACCTGTTCCGATTGCAGCCCCACACCCTCCAAGGTGATAAGCACATTCACGCGGAGACTCTTTTGATACACGGGCTTCTGTCTTTTCGAGAATAGTCATAAGTTCTTCTTTTTCTCTTTGTAGGTGTTGCAAATTATACACACAAGTAAGCAACACAGCAGGGACAATAAAGTGATGTTCAGGACCGTATAAGCGTATTTTTGGAGAATTCATAATACTCACGGCAAGTGCCATTGGGTCAGTCTCGTTATAATCCAAACATTTATTTTTAATAAAATCATTCACAGGCATCGAAAGACAACTGTCACAAATATAGTGCGAATTATCGCACTGATAATGTGTCAAATGTATTTCCCCACAAACATCGCAACGCACCTCTATCGAGTTTTGTAATTCTTTTAGTTCTGCACCGCATAAGACGCAAGTTGCTTTTTCTGTATTATCAAAAAATTCTATATTCATTTTAACCTCAAATTGAAATTACATAATTTTCAAAATTTAATTATATCTAAATTAACCAAAACTGATAGATAAATGAACTATATCTATTTTCTGACTTAATTAACCCTTAATTTTCTTAATCTCGTCGGTCAATTTTGGAAGCACATCAAGGGCATCTCCTATAATTCCGTAGTCAACAACTTTGAAAATTGGGGCATCTTTATCTTTATTAATGGCGAATATTACTTTTGAACTAGACATTCCTGCGAGATGCTGTATTGCACCCGAAATGCCACAAGCAATATAGAGTGATGGAGAAACCGTTTTGCCCGTTTGCCCAACTTGCTCTGAATGAGGTCGCCATCCTGCATCCACGACTGCACGTGAAGCGCCCACAGCAGCATTTAATACTTTTGCCAAATCTTCAAGTAAATAGAAATTTTCAGGTCCTTTCATACCACGTCCACCTGAAACAATTATGTCTGCTTCTTTGACGTCGATTTTCCCTTCATTCTTGACTGTATCTACTACAATTGTTTTGCAATCATTGCTTGAAAGTTCAGGGGAAAATACTTCATAATGTTTAACATCTGAAACTTGTTTGATGGGGGTGAACACGTTCGGTCTCAAAGAAAACACTTTAACAGGTGAATTAACTTTTGCTTTAATAATTGATTTTCCCGCATAAACAGGTTTTTTTACAATAATATCATCATTTTCAAGATTCATTTCAATTATATCAGAAATATAACCTGCATCGAACTTTGCTGCTAAAATCGGGGCAAGTTCCACTCCATCTGAGCTTGCGGGGAAGAGCATTGTATCGCATTCTTTCGCACTGGCAAGTTGATAAAGAGCTTTGGCAACTGCTTGAGGGGAATATTTTTGCAATATTTCGCTCGGGATATTTATTACTTGGTCGACACCATATTCAAAGAGTTGATTAGCAATTTCTTCATTACCATTGATTATAACAGCAATTGCATTTGTTTTGGTCTTTGATTTCAATTGAGCAGCAGCAGTCGCCACTTCAAAAGCACTTCTCTTGATAGTTCCATTAATAGATTCAACATAAGCTAATATATTTTTCATAATTTCATTTCCTTATATTAATTTTGATTCTTCGTGAAGCAAACGTACAACTTCTTTGATTTCATCATCACCTGCATTGAAGATTTTATTTAATCTTTGTCGCAATGGGAGTTCCATACTGATAACTTCAACTTTGTTATCAAAAGCTTGAGCGGGAATTTCTTCGATTGTTTTTTTCTTTGCTTTCATAATGTCGGGCAATTTTGGATAGCGTGGATCATTTAATCCCTTTTGAGCAGATATTATGCAGGGGAGAGAAGATTCAACAATTTCTTTGCCTCCTTCAACTTCTCGTTCTGCAATGACTTTTGTACTATCTAAATTGAGTTTCGTGACTATTGTAATCACCGGTAAATCAAGTAATTCTGCGAGAATTGATGGCACCTGTAAGGAATCAAAATCGATACTTTGTTTACCCATCAAGATAAGATCGGGATTAAACGATTTAGCATAGTTCGCTATATTTTTAGCAACAAAAAATGAATCGAAATTTTCATCTTTTGATTTAATATGGACAGCATCATCGGCACCCATTGCAAGAGCATTTCTTAGAGTTTCTTGATTTTCGGTAGGTCCAACAGTAATTGCAACAACTCGGCCACTATTTTTTTCGCGGATTTGAAGAGCCTCTTCAAGTGCATATTCATCATAAGGATTGAGGATGAATTTTACATTGTTGTTATCAATACTTTTGCCATCATTTCCAATTAAAATTTTCGTTGTCGTATCAGGAACTCGAGAAACAGCAACTAAAATATTCATAATTATACCTTTTTTTTATTCTTTAATTAAAACATAAGTGTAAAAGTCAAAATCAATTCCACAAATAGCAGAATTTGTTATTTTTACTTGAAATATAATAGAATTAGTCGATTTACATAATAAACAAATTCTTTGAAGATTCAAATAATTATCTCAATATATTACTTTATTGCAATTGCTTATTGATATTTCTTGATAATATATATTTCTCTGCTAATGAATATAATTCAAATAATATCAAAGAATAAATCATTGCACTTAATAAAGTATATCCGAAAAAGGGTATTCCACTTATATAACAGCTTATAAGTCCTGCAATATTATTTGGATACATAATTCCACTCATCCAAACTGCAAAATTTGTGATTATAAAGAAAATTACTGCACTTATCAATGAAGATAGGGCAACATTTCCAATATTTGCTTTTTTGATTTGGCTTCCAATTATTGCTGCTAAAATTAGTGCAAAATAAACTGCCCAAATTGTGCTATGAAATCCAAGAATCAAATCGCTCGCTATCATTGCAATGATTGGTAAGACATAGGCGAAAATTTTATTTTTAAAGAGAAACCCTGCAAATATTCCTACCGCAATCACAGCGGTAAAATTAGGTGGGTGAGGTAGAAATCGAGTTGCTATTGCAAATATTATCAAGAGATTTGATAATACCAATTTTAATGTTTTACTGTCCATTTTATTATCCATTGTTTAGTTTACATAATATAGATTATATTCCAAGTTTGTATTATTTTGCTGAATCCTTCATTTTGGATTCTTTTGAAATTTGCTCAATGATTTTTACAAGATTTGAATTGTTATGTTCGACTTGCGATTCAATTCTTTTCAACTTTTCCTGAGCCATTAACGCATTATAAAGCGCATCATCTTTTTTTATTTCACGATTTGTTTCTTCGCTCATAATTTCACTTCTTAATAAATTTATAAAGATGATTTAGTTATCTGATTATTATTTATTGTCCAACAAACCTTGCCTTTCAATTTCATAGCTTCAAATGGCGTATTTCGAGACTTTGATTTAAAATTGTCAGTATTGACTATCCATTCAACATTAGTGTTCACTATTGTCAGGTTTGCAGGATTGTTTGATTTTATATGAATTTCGGGTAAACCTAATATCTTGCGTGGATTTATAGACATTTTAAAAATTAAATCATTAAGGCTCAAATAACCTTTTGCGACAAGATTTGTATAGGATAGCCCGAATGAAGTTTCGAGGCCAATGATACCATAAGGAGCTTTATCAAATTCCACATCCTTTTCTAATTGTGTATGAGGAGCATGATCGCACGCAATCGCATCAATAGTTCCATCTTTCAGTCCTTCAATAATAGCATCAATATCTTTTTGCTGTCTTAATGGTGGGTTCATTTTGTAATTAGTATTAAATTCAACAAGATGATCCTCTGTAAGTGAGAAATGATGCGGAGTAGTTTCGCAACTAATATTTGGATTTTTTTCTTTTGCTTGCCTTATAATTTGAACCGATCCAGCGGTGCTAACGTGTTGAGCGTGATATCGCCTGTTCCCACAATAATGAGAAAGCATTATATCCCTTGCAAGAATGGCTTCCTCGGCGACACTTGGATAACCTTTTAATCCCAATTGAACTGATAAATTCGATTCGTTCATATCAAAGTTATCAGTGAGCGCATTGTCCTCGCAATGTTGTGCAATTAATAAATCTTTTGGTGCTGCATAATCAAATGCACGTCTCATTACTTCAGAGTTAACAACGCATTTCCCATCATCAGTGAAAAGTAAGGCGCCATGTTCTGTCATTTCAAGCATGTTTGAAATAGTTTTGCCTTCCATTGATTGTGTCAATGCGCTTGCGACATACACATCTGTTATCAAATTTTGGGACTTAGATCTAATATATTCAACGACAGTTTTATTATCAATGCAGGGTTTAGTATTTGGCATAATAAGTACACCTGTAAATCCCCCATTTGCAGCAGAATCAACACCTGAGAAAATGTCCTCTTTTTGCTCAAATCCAGGATCGCGAAAATGGACATGCATATCGAAAAGTCCCGGTAATGCTGTTAGGTCTTTTCCATCAATTATTTCAGTATCTGAGTCAGGATTTATCGTATTAGGACTGATTTGATAAATGGTTCCATCTTTAACCCATAGATTTAACTGAGAATTAATATTATCAAGCGGACTATTAACAGTTATATTTGTGAAAAGTATATTCATTAGATTTTAATAAATTTCACAAAATTACTAAATTCTTACTTTTTAGAAAATCTCTAGTTGATTTTTTCTACTATAATATTTTCTCAAAAAGTCTTTCCGATGAATTTGGCACGGACCGAATTTATCAATTTGCAAAAAATGCGACTTTGTTCCGTATCCAAAATGTATATTAAATCCATATTCGGGAAAAATATTATGAAATGTCTCGCTCATCAGTCTATCTCGGACGACTTTGGCAATTATCGAAGCAGCTGCAATTGAATAGGATTTTGCATCCCCACCAATAATTGTGGAATATTTCTCTCCACTTTTAGAAAATCTATTCCCGTCGATTAAGCATACTTCAGGTTGCATCTCTAATTTCGAAATAGCAATTTCCATTGCTAAAAAAGTTGCATTTAAAATATTAATATTATCTATAATCGAACTATCAATGATTCCTATTCCAACGGAAATAGCATTAGATTTAATAATATCAAAGAGCTCTACGCGTTGATTTGGGGATAATTTTTTTGAATCATTAATTTCATTAGAAATTAAATTGAATGGGGGCAATATGACTGCAGCTGCTACAACAGGACCCGCAAGACAACCTCGTCCTGCTTCGTCAATACCGGCAACAAGTTTGCCATTTACCCAATATGGGCTTTCAAATGAAAAATCAGGTAAATTCAATGATTTAAAAATCCTTTATCAAATTTAGGAATTCATTTCTCAAGTTAATATCATTCAACATCAACCCGCGCATCACTGAAGTAATCATCTCAGAATCTTCTTCTGACTCTTCTACCCCTCGGGAAATCATACAATAATGTTTTGCTTTAATGACTACGCCAAGAGCTTTAGGTTTCAAAATTCTTTGAATATAATCAGCAATTTGCTCGCCCATTTCCTCTTGAATTTGCGGGCGTCGTGCAAACCATTCCACAATGCGGCTCAACTTGGAAATTCCGACAACATAATCGCCCGGAATATACCCCACAACGCATTTGCCCGAAATTGTTTGCCAATGGTGGGAACAAATTGACATAATTTCAATTCCTTGGCTTATGATGAGATTATTTACGTGCTTCCGATTTGGAAAAACAGTAATTTTAGGTGCTTCATTATATCTACCCGCAAGCAATTCATTGACAAGCATTTTAGAAATTCTAAGAGATGTATGCGAGCTGTTAGGATCCTTACGTGAAATCCGCAAAATATCTAAAACATCTGAAATTTTCTTTTCAAGCTCCATTATCATTTGCTGCTTTTCAAAATCGCTAAGCGCTCGGTTTTCATTCGAATCGAAAAGTTCATAACCAAGCTGATTGAATTTCGGATATTCTTCAATATCTTGTGCATAATATTCAGTTTCAAATTCCTGAATAGTCATTGTCTTTTTGTTAACGCTTGTAGGAATAGTTTTTTGAATTGAGTTCTCATTATTCGATGATTCATTTTCCATTATTTATTCTCCATAGTATTCAACTGAGTTATTTTCGGTTTCCCACAACTTAATTCTATATAATTTCCCTGCGGGTA
>DIEP01000039.1 GCA_002418685.1 Ignavibacteria bacterium UBA5771 | reverse complement strand
AGCATTAATAATGCTAATGTGATAATTGTTGATTTGTTCATTATTAATAGATAATAGATATATGAGTAAACAAACTATCAATCTGAGCATTTGTCTGAAATGTTGTGAAATAAAATGTGACCAGCACTATTATATATTTCCCGAACATTTTTGGTGTGAATATTTTCATAATCCCTCTACAAGAGTATTGAGCAATTGATTTAATGAATCAATTGGTAATATATATTCTTCGATATTAGGTCTATCAGCTTCGAACCGCACTCTTTTAAATCTATGAGTAGTAGTAATTTCCAAAGTTACTATTTGCGATCCTAATCCTTCAATATAAGAGGTATCAAGACCCATAACATCATCGATATTAAATGAATGTGTTAAAATGCTCCATTCGTCTTGAGAAATGGTTATACTTGTATCAAGTCCTGGAAATAAAGAATTAAGAGAATCTTTGACATACCTTGCATGAATTGAATCTACCACTAATTCAATATTATGATAGCCTGGCGCATCTAATAAAATACTCTGTTTTATACTTAATATTCTTTCATCTCCAGAAGTTTCAATTGCTTGCTCCTGCTTGCAACTGACTGCGAATAGCATTAATATTGCTAACGAGATAATTGTTATTCTGTTCATTTCTTTTCTCCTTCTGTAATTTTATTTAATTCCATAGATTTCGGTGCGTCTATGAAGAATTTATAATCAGCATCGATTTTAGATTTGATTGAAAAATTTACAATTGCTTGATTATCAGATGTTATTATCTCATATTTCTCTAATTCGTAGGAATTTTTTAATGATTGGTAAGCAAATAGATTTTCGCCTGCATATATTGTTATCAGAGAAGTGATTAAAAAAATAATCAATTTTTTCATATCTAATCCTTAATAATTATTCTTGAAATATACGTTGATACTCTTTTCTCCTATGAAGCTAAACCAATAGAAAAATCTTTCAAGAAACAAATAATCGGGATTTGGAATGTACCATCTACAGTCATACCACCTTTTTTCTGGTACGGGAATTGGATAAATTGGGACGCCGCTGGTTTGATACAAGGTATCCATATCAAGATAAATAGAATCAATGTATAATATTGTCCTAAAGCCAACACATCTGCCATTGGGCAGATTATTAATAAGTAAGGAATCGGGTACAATTTTCCATTCTTGAGAAAAATTCTGATTCGGATATAAATCTATTCTTATATGCAAATATCTTTCTTTATAGAGACTATCAATTGGGCTAACTGTTCCAATACCAGGATATGCAATAGGAGATATTAATTTTAAACTGGAATTACTAAAACACGGAGATTCCAGCGCTAAGGTGCCTTTCATTCTGTATTTTTGTGCAGGAATATAAGTAACCACAGTAAGTGTATCATTGAAGTCAAAACTAACTTTATTTGATGATAAATTGATGCTACCCTTAAGAGCAGATTCACCTTCATATAGATCACCCTTTGGAGGATCAGTGCAACCAAATACTAAGAGTAAAATAAAGATAGGAATTAAAATTGTTATTCTGTTCATTTCTAAGACCTTAATTTTATTTAAGAAAATATATTTAAAGGGCAAAATGCCCAATATTACTCAATACTTCTTATTTTTAGAAAAATACATAATACTTTCAACACAATGCACCAAATAACAAAAGCAAATTTAATGATAAATATTTAAATAACAATACTTTTTTTTATTAAATTTTAAATCTTGGTTATCCATCGCCTTCGGGCTTTCGCTATGCGACCGAAATGGCGCGGTTAGCCAATTTCCCCCTCTTTTTAAAAGGGATAAAGGGGTGTTCCTTCAATCNNAATAAAGGTGAGAGAACACCCCCTGCCCCCTCTTATGAAGAGGGGGAAATGTAAATGAGGAAGAAAAATACTAATGACCTAATATTATAATACCTACATTATTATTCCTTTTCACTAATTTAGAATTACACCAAAATTCATAAATTGAAAATTCGTCGTTATTAATTAATATGAAGTTGCGTTAGCAATTATCATTTTTTATTAAAAGAAGCAGATAAGATGCAAATAAATAATATAGATAAAAAAATTCTCACAGATGAAGAGAAAATTTCTCGCATTATGCAATTAAAAGCCGAGCGGAATGCCATTATCCTTGCTCATTATTACCAAGATCCTAATATTCAAGATATAGCGGATTTCATTGGCGATTCTCTTGCTCTCTCGCAATTTGCGCAAAAAGTCGAACAGGACGTTATACTTTTTTGCGGAGTGAATTTTATGGCTGAAACTGCAAAAATCCTTAATCCTACGAAAAAAGTTATTGTTCCTGATTTAATGGCAGGTTGTTCCTTGGCAGATTCTGCCCCCGCTGATGAATATCAAGAATGGATTGAGTCCCATCCGAATTCTGTTGTGGTTAGCTATATAAATACTTCAGCAGAAGTCAAGGCATTGAGCGATATAATTTGCACTTCTTCCAATGCAGCTAAAATCGTGAATTCCATTCCACTTGATAAGCAAGTACTCTTCGGACCTGATAAATTTCTTGGTTCATTTGTGAAGCAAGCAAGCGGTCGCGATATGATTTTATGGGATGGTGCTTGCATAGTTCATCAGAAGTTTTCCGAAGAAAAAGTCAAAGAATTAATCGCGGAAAATCCCGATGCTGAGGTGCTTGCTCATCCCGAATGTCCTCCTAATATTTTGAAATATGCCGATATTATTGGTTCAACAACGAAAATTATTAGTCGAGCAGTCGAAAGCGATAAGCAAAAATTCATTATTCTTACTGAGCCAGGAGTAATTCACGAAATGAAAAAGAAAGCTCCCGAAAAAATATATTTAGAAGTTCCCGACTTGGAAGGATGCAGTTGCAATATGTGTCCATATATGCGTTTGAACACACTTGATAAAATAATTTCTGCATTGGAAAATTTATATCCCGAAATAGATGTTCCCGAAGAAATTCGCATAAAAGCATTAAAACCTATTCAAAGAATGTTGGAGTTAAGCTAATGCTATATAATCAAATTGTCAATCTTCCTCCCGAGTATATTGAGTCAAAAATAGCGGAATTTATAGCCGAGGATATTCCAAATAGTGATATCACAACAGATTTGGCAATTGATAAAAACGAAAAAATTGTTGCTTTGTTGATAAGTCAAGAAGATACTGTTTTTATTGGCGAAAAAATTATCCCATATTTTTTTGATAAGTCAGTTCAAATTGAAATACTGTTCAAGGATGGCGATGTTATTCCAAATGATACGATAATTGCACGATTTATTGGAAATTCTGCCCAAATTTTATCCATTGAGCGAGTGCTTTTGAATCTAATTCAGCGGCTTTGTGGAATTGCTAATCAAACACATCAATTTGTCCAATTAGCTAAACCCTATAATATCGAAATTCTTGATACGCGAAAGACAACTCCAGGATTACGTTTATTTGAAAAATATGCAGTTGCAAAAGCGGGAGGAACAAACCATCGACTCGATTTATCATCGGGAATATTGATTAAGGATAACCATATTGCCGAGAAATCTTTGGGTGAGTTAATTCGCAAAGTAAGAATTAAGAACATTTCTAATTTGCCAATTGAAGTGGAAGTCGATACATTCGATCAATTGAAAATTGTTTTAGATGAAGGAGCTGACGCTATCTTGCTTGATAATATGCAGCCAGAAATTGTTAGTGAAGCAGTCTCTTTAATTCGAAATCACCCAAATGGGAAAAATATTTATATCGAAGCGTCAGGGGGAATAAATTTATCCAACATTGAACCATACTTGCATACGGCAATAAATGGAATATCGATCGGTGCTATCACTCATTCTGTGAAAGCTGCAGAATTACACCTTGAATTTGCTTGAAAGTAAATGATAAAAATAGAAAACGCTATTGATTTATTCTCAACTCCCGAAATCCATAAGATATTATTACTTCGCCAGGATAGACTTGGTGATGTGATCGTTTCTCTTCCACTTTTTGAGGTATTAAAAGATAATTTTCCCGATAAAGAATTCCAAATATGCTTGGGTGAAAAAAATATTTCAGCAAAACCGTTCATTCAACCTTTTTTTGACAAAGTATGGTTCTATCAAAAAGATGTGTTTAAGATATTACATTTAATTAAAAAATTGAATTCTGAAAAATTTGATTTAATAATCGATTTGTTAGACAATTCTTCAAGAACTTCGACCCTCCTTTTGAAATTTATCAAAAGCAAATATAAATTGGGATTTGATAAGGAAAATCGAGAGGTATATACTCATACAGTTCCTTTACCCGATAAATCGAAAGTTCATATTGTTGAGCGGTTGTTCAATCTTTTGCTACCTTTTAACATTTCGACTTCTTATATTAATAAAAAAATCAACATTCAACTTGATAAAGGCATAATAAATCTGCTTCCAAAACATTCGGATAAACGGAGACTTGGTATCAATCTCGTAGGTTCGAGCCAAGCAAAGTATTGGGGTGAAAATAATTATAAAAATTTTATAAATAAGTTCCTGATAAATCACACAGATTTTGAAGTTGTTATTTTCGTTCAGAAAGAAATGAGCGATTTGCAAATAAAAATATGCAAGGAAACATCTGCAATCCCTGCACCTACAACGGAAGATTTGCAGGAACTTGCCAAAATGATTTCTACATGCGATTATTTCATCAGTCCCGACACTGCGACAGTTCATTTCGCATCGGCATTCAGTATTCCAACATTAGTTTTTTATTATGTTCCTGAAATTCCACCCAAGCTATTGCCTTGGACACCATATAAAACTCCTTATAAAGCAATACTAACTACCGAATCAATTCAATCAATTAAAGTAAGCGACGCACTTATTAAAATTGATGAATTAATAAATCAAAAATAGGGATTCTTTAAATACACATCTGACATCATAGAAGAGAGTTACTATCGAAACAATTTCAGAAAATATATATGCTTGCTTTTTTTCTATCTCATAATTATAATAATGAAATTGTCCCACTGAAAAGCATAATTTTTAGTGTATTTCAAAAGATTTTAGTAATTTAACAAAACATTAATATCTTTACTATAAAACGTTAATAATTTTATTATAAATTTGTTTTTTTGAAATTTTGATATAAAAAGGTTAAAAATCAATGAAACGAATTATAATTTTCTATTTCTCGTTCGTTCTATATCTTTCTTTTACAAACAATAATCTTTATGCACAAAAAGATTATCTTCAATCAGGACCGATGATTTGTTATTCTGATAATCGAGAAGTTTTGCTGTGGGTCCAAACAAAGATATCGGCAGATGTAAAAATTGATTATTGGGTAAAGAGTCTTCCAAATCGTAAATATTCAACGAATACTGTCAAAACTCAGAAGCAACAAGGATTTACTGCAAAGCTTTTTGCTGATAGTGTCTCTGAGGGCAAGACTTACGAATATGAACTTTTTATAAATAATAAAAAAATCAATTTTGATTATCCACATGAGTTCAAGACCCAAAAGATTTGGCAATGGAGAACAGATCCACCTGATATTAAATTTGCAATGGGAAGTTGTGCCTACATTAATGATTCTTTATTTGATAGACCGGGTAAACCTTATGGCGGTGGATATGAAGTTTTTGAGAGTATCTATAAGTATCAGCCTGATTTTTTTCTATGGTTAGGTGATAATTTATATTTTAGAGATGGCGATTGGAACACCCTGACAGGTATCTTCAATAGATATACTCAAACTCGTTCGCTTCCTCAGATGCAACCAATGTTGGCTAATTGCAGTAATTATGCTATATGGGATGACCATGATTTCGGACCTAATGATGCTGATCGAGGGTTCTGGAATAAAGAAATGACTTTGGATGCTTTTAAATTATTCTGGGGAAATCCAAGCTATGGAATAAATGGAGGTAAGGGCATCACGACAATGTTTTCGTGGTCAGATTGCGACTTCTTCTTGCTTGATAATCGCTATTGGCGTTCTCCAAATCTCAGAAAGACAGGAGAACGTGAAATACTTGGAGATGAGCAAATCCAGTGGTTAATTGATAATCTTGTGTCAAGCACAGCAACTTTTAAATTCATTGTAATGGGGGGGCAATTCCTAAATCCCTATGCAAAATATGAAGTTTATGTCCAATATGCAGCAGAAAGAAATAAAATTTTGAAATTAATTGAAGAAGAAAATATCAAAGGTGTAATTTTTCTAACAGGAGATAGACATTTTACTGAGCTTTCTGAAATGCCAAGAGTAGGAACATATCCTTTGCTTGATTTTACTGTTTCACCACTATGTGCAAGTCCGTATTCTGACGCTGATAAGGAGCCAAATTATTATCGTGTGGAAGGCACAGCGTATGTTGGAAGGAATTTCGGAGCAATGGAAGTATCGGGTAAATATGGTGATCGCACAATCAAGATAATAACTTATGATACAAAAGGCAATAAAATTTGGGAGAAATCATATAATCAAAATCAATTAAGATAATTTCCGAGTGAATGTCTTTTTGATGATATTTTTCTTAAAATCTTTAATTTGCATTTTTATAAATTTCATTTCTTATAATTGAGGTTATTATGATTCCATTTTCAAATCAAAGCTATATCGATTTTTCAAATCCTGATAATGTTAAAAAACAAAAAGAAGCACTCTCAATGGTTGAATCCCAATTTGGGCGTGAATATCCAAATATAATTGGTGGAAAAGAAATATTTTCCGATAAAAAAACCAAATCGTTCGATCCCTCTGATACAAGCAAAATTGTAGGCATATTCCAGAAAAGCGGTGCTGACCAAGCAGAATTAGCAATAAACACAGCTTATGAAACTTTTCAATGGTGGAGAAATTTCCCTGCTGACGAAAGAGCAAAATATCTTTTCAAAGCAGCAGAGCTAATCAGAAAACGCCGCTATGAAATAAATGCATGGATGATTAAGGAAGTTGGGAAAAATTATGCAGAAGCCGATGGAGATGTTTCCGAAGGAGTTGATTTCCTTGAATATTACGGACGCGAGATGCTCCGATATATGAAAGGCGGAGAGATTCCATCAATGGCAGGCGAATTTTCCGAATATTTTTATATTCCTCTTGGAGTTGGTATTATTATTCCACCTTGGAACTTCCCATTTGCAATTATGGCAGGAATGACCGCAGCTGCTATTGTGACAGGAAACACTGTTGTGCTGAAACCAAGTTCTGATTCTCCGATGATGGCTTATCTTTTTGCAAGAATTATGCAGGAAGTTGGTCTTCCTGACGGTGTTCTGAATTTCCTTGTTGCAAGCGGAAGTGAAGCAGGGGATTACCTTGTGGATCATCCCAAAACTCGATTTATTTCTTTCACAGGTTCGGTGGATGTTGGCAAACGCATTTATGAGCGTGCATCCAAAGTTCAACCTGGTCAGATTTGGCTAAAACGAGTAATTGCAGAAATGGGTGGAAAGGATACTCTAATCATTGATAGCGAGACCCCCGATTTAGACCAAGCAGTGAATATGACCATTACATCTGCATTTGGTTTCCAAGGGCAAAAATGTTCGGCATGCTCTCGAGTTGTTGTTGATGATAAAATCTATGATCAATTCCTTGAAAAATTAATTAAAGCAACCGCAGCATTGCCTATTGGTGAACCATCGGATAATTATCGCATTGGACCAGTTGTAAGTGCTTCAGCTGAAAAAACAATTCTTGAATATATCGAAATTGCAAAGAAAGAAGGCAAAATCGTTCTTGGTGGTGAAAAACTGAATCGCCCAGGATATTTTATCCAACCGACAATTGTAACTGATATTGCACCTGATTCGCGTATATCCCAAGAAGAAATATTTGGACCTGTCCTTGCTGTTCTGAGAGCAAAGGATTTCGATGAAGCATTGGCAATTGCTAATAATACTCAATACGGACTTACAGGTGGCGTTTGCACAATTAATCGTGAAAAAATGATTAAAGCAAAACGAGATTTCAATGTTGGAAATCTATATTTCAACAGGAAAATTACAGGCGCAATGGTCGGGAGTCATCCATTTGGTGGATTTAATATGAGCGGAACTGATTCAAAGACGGGCAGCCCTGATTATTTATTACTTTATTTGCAAGGCAAAGCAGTATCGGAATTGCTATAGTTTTATAGATTAGAAATTATATATTTTTCAATTATATATCCCGTATTTGCGATTTGTAATAAGCATTTACGGGATTTTTTATTTACTATTCCCCCGTATATTCATTTTCTCAAATAATTCTTCGTTCTTTCATTCCTCGCACTTACCTTTCCATCGTGCCCGTCATCGCGAATTCTTGCTTATTCAAATTGTCAATATTTCCGAATTATCTTATCTTTTATCAATTCAAAATTTTTTTACAGGTTTAACTTCTATATGTAAAATTAGATATATGTAAAATTAGATTGTAAATTATATTTATGAAAAATAGAACTCAAAAAATATTTGAATCCATTGCTAATGATTTGGCTCAGAAAACCAAAAAGGATACTCTGCCAATCCTTCCACTAAATAATATGGTTGCCTTTCCGAACACTACTATCCCAATTCTGGTTGGTCGTAATTATTCAATGAAAGCAGTCAGTAAATCCTTATATAATGAGAAAAATGTCCTGCTTGTTCCGCAGAAAAGCGAAGTTGATGATCTTGAACCGCTTATTTCTGACTTATTTGAATACGGGACGCTTGGTAAAATTCGCGAGACTGTCCGTCTTCCGGGTAATATGTTGAAGGTTACTGTCGATTGCCTTGAAGTAGTTAAAATTAATAAATTTATCCAGGAAGAAAATCTAATCGAAGGATTATATTCAATCGTTAAAATAGATCGAGCGATTAATAACAAAGTCAAGTTCAATGCACTGCACCAAAAGACAATTGAAGTTTTCAAAAAATACTTGATGATAGTGGATGAGATTCCTGATGAATTAATCTATGAATTTACAAATAATGACGACTTGCTTGCTCAAGCATATATAATGGCTTCCAATATCGATTCTGCACAAAATGAAAAATTAGAACTTTTGCAGATACATAATATTTATGAACTATATTTTAAATTGTATGAAACATTAAATAACTTAAATCAAATTCATCATTATAAACATGAGCTTTCTCATAAATTGGATAGTAAGATCCAAGATATGCAAAAGAAAATGATGATTCGAGAGCAAATTCGATTTTTGCGTGATGAACTTGGCGATGAGAGTTTGGACGACGCCGCGACACCGGAAATCTTGGAATTGAAAAAGCGAATTGAAAATACAAATTTAACGGAAATCGCTCGAGCAAAAGCTGATGAAACTATCGAAAAAATTAGCAGATATACTTCGTATAATCCTGATTATTCAGTAGAAAGAGATTATCTTGAACTACTTCTGGATTTGCCTTGGGTCGCTAAATCTGAGGATAATCTTAATATCGATGAAGTTGCTCGCATTCTTGACGAAGATCATTATGACCTTGAGAAACCAAAGGAGAGGATACTTGATTTTATTGCAGTTTTGAATCTCGCAGAGAAAACGAAGCGGCAAATATTATGCTTTGTTGGACCTCCGGGAACAGGCAAGACTTCGCTTGGCAAATCAATTGCTCGAGCTTTGGGACGCAAATTTATTCGCATTTCGCTTGGTGGAATTCGCGATGAAGCTGAAATTCGTGGCCACCGTCGAACATATATCGGCGCTTTGCCAGGTAAGATTATTTCTGCAATGAAAAGAGCAGGAACAATTAATCCTGTTATACTTCTGGATGAGATTGATAAACTTTCATCATCATTCCAAGGCGATCCCGCTTCTGCATTATTGGAAGTGCTTGACCCCGAGCAAAATTCTACATTTACGGACCATTATCTTGAAATTGAATATGATTTATCTAATGTTCTATTCATTACGACTGCAAATGTGTATTATGATATTCCCCAACCATTGCTGGATAGAATGGAAGTAATTGAAATTTCCAGTTATCTTGATTTTCAAAAACTCGAGATTGCAAAGAATCATATTATTCCTCGTCTCTTGGAGGAATTAAATATTAAATCCGACAGGATTAAATTTACAGATGAAGCAATTCTCAAAATTATAAATGGATATACGCGTGAAGCAGGCGTGCGTGAATTGGAACGCCAAATTTCTAATATTTTAAGGAAATATATTAGGAAATCGCTTTCAGAATTCAATGCTATAAATTTACAAAAACCAACCAAGAAGCCTGTAACTTTTCCCGAAATGATAAAACGAAAGAAAATGACTATTGGTGAAGAGGATATTGAAACTTTTCTGAAAGGGGAGAGGTTCCACAAACTTTCTGAAGTAAAGAAGTCCCAAATTGGTGTTGTTAACGGGCTGGCTTGGACAAGTGTGGGCGGCGAGATTCTTCCAATTGAAATCTCGATTATGGCAGGGAGCGAGAAATTAACTTTGACGGGGAAATTGGGAGATGTAATGAAAGAGAGCGCAATGGCTGCTCTTTCATTCATTCGTGCTAATGCGGATAATTTTAACATTAGCAATGATTTTTTCAAAGGGAAAGAAATTCACTTGCATATTCCTGAAGGAGCTGTGTCAAAAGATGGACCTTCAGCAGGTATTACGATGGCGATTGGAATGCTTTCAGCAATCACGCGAA
>DIEP01000146.1 GCA_002418685.1 Ignavibacteria bacterium UBA5771 | reverse complement strand
AGCAATAGAACAATCCCGACCGTTACACAGCTATCAGCAACATTGAATATAGGCCAGTGCGACCAATTCAAATTGCCAATATTTATATCAGGTATATCCACTTGAATGAAATCCACCACTCTGCCATAAAATAGAGGAGCATATCCAAAAACAATACCATAAAACACTCTATCAATCAAATTCCCGATTGCGCCCGCTAAGACGAGAGTTACAGCAACTTTTACAAAAATATTGGCTTCCTTAATTTTGTAAAGATACCATCCAATCAACCCACTTGCTATAATCGAAAATAAACTCAAAAAGAATTTCCCAAGACCCTGGAAGTGGATACCAAATGCCATCCCCGGATTTTCGATATATGTTATTTGAAGGAAATCGCCAATTACAGGGATTTGAGACCCATATTCCAAACCTGGAAATTGAATACTACCAAGAGCAAACCCATGAATAATAAGTTTAGTGATTTGGTCAATTAATACAAGGATTGCACAAATAATAAAAAATACGGTTGATTTCGATGTCTTATTTGCTTCTATTTCTGATATTTCCATAGATTAGTTATCGAATGGTTCAATCCTATCAATTCCATCTTCAGGGCAGCGCTGGTGAATTTTCCAAGACGCTGATAAAGTGGTGATTGGCACGGCTAATAATCTCTCTTTTGCAATCAAAATACCACAAACACGGCATATCCCATAGGTTTTGTCCTTGATTCTTTGCAAAGCTTCATCCAATTTTTTGATATATTCATTTATTCTTTGGATTTGGGCATAAGTTTTCTCTTTTTCTTGAGGTTCGGAACCTTGCTCGCCCATGTGCATTGAGTAGAACATACTTTCTTCGGCAAGGTCATAAGTATTCAAATCTTCTAATCTTTCTTTCAGCATGCGCAATTCTTCGAATGATTCTCGCTTCGATTCAGTTATTACTCTTTCAAACATTTCGAGTTCTTCATCTGAATAGCGAACTGTTGGAGTGGGCTGTTCGGGTTCTTCGGCTTCAATTGCTGCTGATGGCTTGGTTCCTTTAATACTCTTTTTTAAAGTCATTGGTGTCTTTGGTTCAGGTGCTACGGGTTCATTTTTAGGTTCGGGCAATTTTGATTTGGGAGCAACTGTTTCTGTTTCTATCTCTTCTTTCTCCATCTCAGTCGATTTTGGTTTGGGTGCTACTGCTTTCTTCCCCTGTATTGATGGTTTTGGTTCAGGTGCTTTCTTTGAAGCTTTTTTGGTTTCAAATTTTGGTTGTGGTTCAGTCTTGGCTTCAACTACGGGAGTTTCGATTTGATTTGTCGACTTTTTATTGAGAACTAATTTTTTTGTGGGAGTCAGGTTTTCTTGGCTTTTGATTTCCAGCACTTTCTTTGGCTCGGGTTCAACTTCTTTCTTAGTTGGTTTTGCCTTTTTCTTAGCCGCAACGGGAGGAATTACTTCTTTAACTTTTGGCTTAGATTCAATAGTATCTTCCACTTTTGGAGTCTCAACGACAGATGCTTTTGTTTTACGGCTCGGCTTTTCTTTAGGAGTAGGAACTTCCGTTGATTTTTGCGCTTTGGTCGGTTCAACTTTGGGTTTTTCCACTTTTGCAGATTTTGCCTGTTTATTTTTCGGCTGAACAGGTTCACTCGCTACTTTTGCAGTTGCGGGAAGTGTTTCAGCAGAAACTTCGGCTTTCTTGCTTTTAGAAGCTTTTGCAACGGGTGCTTTTTTTGATGCCGTAGTTTTTGGAGCATCTACCACTTTAACTTCAGGAGCTGATTTCACTTTTTTAGCTTCCTTTTTTGGTGAAGTTGTTTCATCTTTTTTCTTTGCCATTTTCTACTCCCAAATTTTTTCAAATATAATTATTTTCAAATTAATTATTTATACTTTATTTACTAAAATATTCACTTTATTTTCTAAAAGATCAATTTCAGTCCCATCTTTCAGATTCTCATCAAATTTCAAATTCACTGCAAGAGTATCGCTTTGGATATATTCTTTCATATTTATTATTGCGTCTCTTATTTCAGGGTTCGTATTGAAAATAATTTCAATTCTATCAATGACTTCAAAGCCCTGATCTTTTCGCAAATTTTGTACTTTGCTAATGAATTCGCGTGCAATTCCTTCTTGACGTAATTTTTCATCAAGAGTTGTATCAAGAGCAACAGTTATTTTTCCATCGGTTGCAACGAGCCATCCTTCAATATCTTCATTATAGATTTCAACGTCATCACGAACAAATTCAAAATGCTCGCCGCCGAAATTTAATTCTATTTTCCCATTATTTTCCAATTCAATAATTTGCCGAGTAGTAAGCGTTGATACTGCTTCGGCTGCAATTTTCATAAGCTTGCCGAATTTCTTGCCCATTACTTTGAAATTGGCTTTGGCTTTTCTTTTGATTATATCTGTATTATCTTTTTCGATAAATTCTATTTTTTTAATATTTAATTCTTCGAGAATTATGTCTTCAAATTCCATTATTTCACGTTTAGTTTGCAAAGAATCAGTTGGAATAAGCAAGCGAGAAAGTGGCTGACGAACTCTGATTCTTGCTTTTTCACGTAGGGAACGTGCCAACCAAACGATATCCTCGATAAGTGCCATTTTTTCTTCTAATTGCAAATCGATTGCATTATCATCTACTTTTGGGAAATTTTCAAGATGAACTGATTTTGGATCAGTCTCAATTCGTAACTTTTGATATAAATCTTCGCTGATGAATGGTGCAGCAGGAGAAATTAACACAGTCAATCTCTTCAAAGTGTAATAAAGTGTTTGATAAGCAGCAAGTTTCTCGTCATCATTTTCTCCTTTCCAAAAGCGTCGGCGATTGCGTCGAATATACCAATTAGATAACTCATTGATAATAAAATCCTGTATTAATCTATGCGCTTTTGTAAGTTCATATTCATCCATAAATTTTGCATATTGCTTTGTGATTGAATTAACCCTTGAAATGATCCATTTATCGATGACGGGCCTGCTTTCCAAAGGTATTTCAGGTAAAGTGGGATCAAAATTATCAATATTTGCATACATTGCAAAAAATGTATATGTGTTAGTAAGCGAACGCAAAAAATCAGAAATCACCGTCTTTGTCAAATCATCAGGATTGAATAAAGTCGGTTTCCAAGGTGGATTATTAACAAATAAATACCAGCGAACCGCATCAGCACTGTATTTTTCCATAATTTCAAATGAGTCAAGAACATTGCCTTTTGATTTGGACATTTTGACTCCCGTGCTATCGAGTATTAATTCATTAACAACGATATTTTTGAATGCGGGCTTTTCGAAAAGTGCAGTCGCAATATTATGCAAAGTATAGAACCATCCTCGCGTTTGATCAACCCCTTCTGCAATGAAATCAGCAGGAAATTGCTCATTAAATAACTCCTGATTTTCAAATGGATAATGGAATTGAGCAAATGGCATCGACCCCGAATCAAACCAAACATCAATTACTTCGGGAGTTCTGCGATATTTATTATTATCTTTAATGAAAATAATATTATCAACAAAAGGTTTATGTAAATCAATTTCTGCGGAAAGTTCGCTTACGGGAACAAGTGTTCCATCATTATATTCATAGAGTCCGTTTAATAATTCAGCAATTGAGCCAATTGCAAAATAATCATCTTTATTGTTTTCATTAACCCAAATTGGAAGTGGTGTTCCCCAATATCGGTCGCGAGAAAGTGCCCAATCTTTGACATCTTCCAACCAATTTCCAAATCTTCCTTCACCAATTTCGGGAGGTTGCCAATTTATTTGCTTGTTCAATTCAATTAGCTTTTCTTTATAGGAAGTGGATTTAATGAACCATGAATTACGAGCGTAATACATTATTGGATTGCCTGTTCGCCAACAATGCGGATAACTATGCAAGTAATCAAACGATGCTCGATAAACTTTGTCTAACTGTTTCAACAAATTTACTATAGTATGGTCGGATCCCTCTTCTACTCTATCAATATATGTGAATGTCTTGATTGCTTTTCCCGCAAATTCTCCCATATCTTGCGTGAAATGTCCATCGGGAGTGACAGGTTGCAAAAATGGAATTTTGAATTTCAAAGACATTTGATAATCGTCTTCGCCGAATGCAGGAGCAAGGTGCACAATACCGCTACCATCTTCAGTCGATACAAAATCGCCCGGCAAAACGCTCAATGCCTCTGGGTATTCATTTGTATCAATCTTTGTATAAGGCAAAATTTGCTCATAGCGCGTGCCAATTAAATCTTTACCCTTGAATTCTTTCAAAATTACGGTTTCGCCATCAAGAACAGAAAGTCGCGCTTTTGCAAGAACATATTTTTCGGTTAATTTTTCTCCATTTTTGAACTCGCGAGTATTTTCCACAAGCACGTAATCAATATCTTCGCCAACTGCAAGCGCAACATTAGCAAGCAAAGTCCAAGGCGTTGTGGTCCACACTATTAGATAATTATCAGCGAGTTCGGGAATTGGAGAAGAAACGATTCTCAATTTTAAAAATAAATTCGGGTCTCTAACATCTTTATATCCAAGCGATAGCTCGTGAGAACTTAATGGAGTGGCAATAGTTGGCGATTGTGGCACAACTTTAAATCCACGGTAAATATATCCTTTCTCAAAAAATTGCTTCAAAGCCCACCAGACCGATTCGATATAATCATTTGTGCAGGTGATATAAGCTTGATTCAAATCCACCCAATAACCCATACGAGTTGTGAAGAAGTTCCAGCCTTGGTCCATTTTAATGTTACTATAAACAAAATCCTTGCATGCTTGATTGAATCGGTCTATTCCATACACTTCGATTTCCTGTTTATCTCGCAAGCCCAACTCTTTTTCCATTGCTAATTCAACGGGCAAACCGTGTGTATCCCAACCCGCTTGACGTCGAACATAATATCCCTGCAAAGATTTATATCTGCAAACCGTGTCTTTAATAGTGCGTGCCATCAAATGATGCAAACCTGGCTTGCCATTTACTGTCGGAGGACCTTCGTAAAAGCTGAACGGTTTATTACTTTTATTTTTATTTAAAGATTCTTCAAATATTTGCTCTTTTTCCCAAAATTTGAGGATTTTATGCTCATTCTTTGAATACGAAAAATCCTCAGGAAATAATTTAAATTTTGCCAATGTTATTCTCTATATTTTCTTAAATTTGTTAATTTGCAAAATTATGAAAAATATAAAGAAAATTCGAGTTATTAATGTTTATTGAGCAATAATTTGTTCAAATCTTAATAATTTTGCTTTTTATGTTTTTTAGGATAATTTTAAATTATATTCAATGAATGATTTCGAAGAATCAAACTTATTTTATAAAAACCGTTTAGCTCTCCTCGAAGAAGAAAACAAACAATTAAAGGAGCGACTTCTCAAAGTGCAAGAAAATGAGAAGAAGTACCGCATATTCTTCGAAAAATCTAAAGACCCTTTTTTATTAATTAAAGACTTCAAATTTGTTGATGCAAATTCGGCGGCGTTAAGATTCCTTAAAATTCAATCCCTTGAAGAATTATCAAATACTCACCCCGCTTCGATTTCTCCTGAATTCCAAGATGATGGCAAGTCAAGCATTATTAAAGCAAATGAGATGATAAATATTGCTATCACTAAAGGTTTTCATTCGTTCGAGTGGAAACATATCAATTCTGAAGGTAAGCCATTTGATGTGATAGTAAGTCTGACTCCGATTGTAATTAATAATGAACTCTTTATTTTCACTCATTGGCTTGATTATAGTGAATACAAAAAAAGAGAAGTTGAGAGTAATGTATTTCAAAATATTATCGACGCTGTTGTGGATCGTCACATCAGTTTGATTTCCATTACTGATCCAAATGGAGTGATTCTTTTTACTTCAAATAACATTAAATCCATAATGGGCTATGACTATTCTGAATTAATTAATAAGGAATCTGTTTTTAACCTCATTCATCCCGATGATTTAATGTATATATATGATATTTATTCAAAAGATTTCAAAACTAAAACAAACAATTGCGCATTTTTAAGATCCAGAAAAAAGGATGGTTCATATTGT
>DIEP01000151.1:17760-24743 GCA_002418685.1 Ignavibacteria bacterium UBA5771 | reverse complement strand
ATAAACTCCTCTTTTACTGATACTTATAATGCTGTGACTGGTTTGCCTGGGATTGGCATCGATTTCGAAGAGACATACGCTGGTGGTGCTTGGGGAGATATTGATAATGACGGACTTGCTGACTTGTTTGTCCCTGCATCTGAAACTTGTCGGTATTCAAAATTATACCATCAAAAACCGGGCAATACATTTGAAAATATTTCTTATGATTGGGGAGTAAGCAGGATAACTTCCCAAAATGATGCTCTTTGGGTAGATGTTGATAATGATGGTATGCTGGATTTGGCTTTATCTGATAATAATAATTTCAAAATATATCGAAATTTTTATAAAAATTCAAATAGTTGGATTGAACTTGACTTGGTGGGAAAGGAGTGTAATAAATTTGCAATTGGAGCAAGAGTAAAAGTCTATACTGATGAAGGCAAAATGTATTCGCAAGAAGTGACTGTGGGACATGGCAGAAATATGCAGAAACCATATCGCTTGCATTTTGGACTTGGTAATTCCAAAAAAATCGACCGAGTGGAAGTTCTCTGGTATCACGCTACTTCTTGGGAAGTCTTTAATAATATAGAGTTGAACAAAATTACTAAATTGACACAAATCGGTACCTCAGTTGCAAGCGATTTGCAAAGGGGCGAATTTCTTGAAATATATCCCGACCCTGTTGAAGCAAATAATTTTTCAATAGAATTTGCATTAAATAAATCGGGTGTGGCACAAGTTCTTCTCTATGATATGAAAGGCATAATAATCCAAGAATTTACTAATCAATATTATGCATCAGGAGCTAATTATTTGAATTGCGAAATTGGAAATATCGCAAATGGAGCATATTTTATTGGATTAATCACGCCTGACAAAAGGATTGTAAAGCCAATTATTATTGCTCGTTAAAATCGCAAATTCTTTATTTTTCGGGCTTCAATTGAGGAAAGAATAGAACATCGCGAATTGAAGTTTGCCCTGTTAGAAGCATTACAAGTCGGTCAATGCCAATTCCAAGACCTGCTGTTGGCGGCATACCAATTTCAAGTGCATGCAGGAAATCTTCATCGAGAACCATTGCTTCCTCATCTCCTTTTGCCCTTTCAATCGCTTGTTGCTCTAATCTATTGCGCTGGTCTCGCGGATCATTTAATTCAGTAAATGCGTTAGCAACTTCTGATCCATTTATAAATAGCTCAAATCTTTCCACCAAGCCCTCTTGATTGCGATGTTTTTTAGCAAGTGGAGATATTTCAATTGGATAATCAATCACAAATGTTGGATTTATCAAATTTGGCTGCACAAGTTCGCTAAATATTTCATCAATAATTTTAGAATATGGTGCATTCGCGGGAAGTTCCACTTTATTCTCTTCTGCAATTTGTAATAATTCTTGCAAACTTGCGCCGAATATATCTTTTCCAATATATTTCTTAAATAAATCGAACATTTTTTCTCGCTTGAATGGTTTTTGCAAACTAATGTTTTTCCCATCATAATTAATATCAGTCGTTCCAAGCACTTCGTTTGCGATTGTATTAATTACATCTTCGGTCATTTCCATCATCCAGTTGTAATCCTTGTATGCAACATATATTTCCATAGAAGTAAATTCGGGATTGTGCATTTTGTCCATTCCTTCATTTCGGAAATTCTTGGATATTTCATAAACTCCTTCAAACCCGCCAACAATTAATCTTTTCAAGTATAATTCATCTGCAATTCGGAGATATAATGGAATATCCAGTGCATTATGATGAGTGACGAATGGACGAGCCGATGCTCCGCCGTATATTGGTTGTAAAATCGGCGTCTCAACTTCAAGCCAACCTTTTTCATCAAAATATTTCCGCATTTGGCTGATAATTTTCGAACGTTTGATAAATACGTCGCGAATTGGATAATTAACAATCAAATCAACATAGCGCTGACGATAGCGAGTTTCCTTATCAGTAAAGGCATCGTGGATTATTTTGTTACCTTGTTCATCAGTTTCTTCTTTGGGAACGGGAAGTGGAGTGATTGATTTGCAAAGTAATTGAATTTCTTTTGTGTGAACGCTAATTTCACCTGTTTTTGTGCGAAACACAAATCCCTTTACGCCTATAATGTCCCCAATATCAAGATATTTCAAATTATCATAAAAATCGGGTATATCATCTTTTCTCATATAAATCTGAATTTTACCTGACGCATCAAGTATATGGCAAAATGCAGCTTTTCCCATTCGCCGAATTGCCATTATACGTCCCGCAATCGAGACATTAGAAAATTCTGCGGAGTTTTCATCAGAATAATTTTTTAAAATATCGAGAGCATTGTGGGTTTTCTCAAAAGAGTAGGGATAAGCAGTAAGTCCTGCTTGCTCAAGAAGATCAAGTTCTTCAAGGCGACGTAATTCTTGTTCTGTTCTTTCCATTATTTCAGTTTATATAAATTTGCAAAATTAAGTATTTATAATTGATCTATCAATTTTTGATATGCGATAAAAGCATCATTGGGTTTTATAGAATTCATATCATCGATGTTTTTTTCATTTTTGTAAGGGGGTGAAAGTATAATCTTTTGCAAATTCATCGGACCCCAGCGCTTTGCACTCATT
The DNA here is from genome assembly GCA_002418685.1 of Ignavibacteria bacterium UBA5771. Taxonomy (GTDB): domain Bacteria; phylum Bacteroidota; class Ignavibacteria; order Kapaibacteriales; family UBA2268; genus UBA2268. The sequence goes on along the minus strand of DIEP01000151.1, from coordinate 22,150 downwards.
GGTAATGAATTAGGATAAAACCCAAGTATTTTTTTATCAAAGGCAGCAGCAATATGAAGGACACCTGTAGAATTGCTTATCATTGCTTCGCATTGTGAAATCAGCGCAATTGTTTCTTCGAGTTTCAACATACTGCATAAATTTAGTGAGTGATCAAGTTTTTTCTCAACTATGCTGCATAATGGCCGCTCTTCTTCGGTTCCCGTAATAACTATATTACTATGATAATTCATTTCTATAAGTTGAGCTAATTCTGCAAAATTTTCTGCACTCCATCGTGGAGCAGATTTTCCCCCTCCAGGATGAATAATTATAAATTTTTCTATTTGATATTTTTTTAAAATAGATTTAATATTATCAAGCGATTGGGTTTCCACTTTTGGGCTGATTAGTTCCACTGAATAATTATCGCCTGTTATGCTCGAAATCAAATCAAGATTGAATTCCGATTCATTTTTTTCGGCATATTTCCTGTGTTGATAAACCCGGTGATTTAAAAAGATAGAATACCATCGGTATCCGCTTCCCACTCGCAATGGAATTTTATGCTTTAATGCTGATTTCACTTCATTTGCAACAGGATGCGGAAAAAATACAATATCGAATTTATTATTTTTAAAAATATCGTCAATTGTGTGTGAATCATCATCAATTAAAAAATACCCGGAAATTTCATCAATTCCTCGAAAAATTGGTTCCGTATATTTCCGCGCAATTAAATATAAATTTGCATTCGGATTTACTTGCCGTAAAACTTTGAACATTGGTAAAGTTAAAATCATATCGCCAATTCTATCGGTTCTGACGATTGCTATATTTTTAGCATTCAGGAGTAATGTTTTATGGTTTTTCATTTGACAGTATTCAATAATTTGTTAAATTAGTAATTTTATGATAAATCGATGCCAATTATTCGTTCAATTTCGGGTTTACGTGCAACTATTAGCGATGGTTGTTTATCTCGCGAATTAATTAAAAATTATATTTCTGCATATACAAATTGCTTGTCAAACGGTCCAATCGTGATTGGTCGCGATGGAAGACCGTCAGGGAAATGGATTGAAGAAGATATTATTGAACTGCTTATAAATCTTGGCTGGGACGTGAAAAGGCTTGGGATAGTTCCAACACCTACCGTGCAAATAATAACTGAAAAGACAGATGCTGCAGGGGGAATAGTTATCACTGCATCTCATAATCCTACAGATTGGAATGGACTCAAATTCATTAATTCCAGTGGGATATTCTTTGATGCAAAAGAAAATTCAATCCTTTGGAAATATCTTGATAGCAATTCTCAACCAAGAAGACTTTCAATCAATAAGGGTCAAGCGATTGAAGTTAATGACGCTATAAAATTTCATATTGAAAAAATATTTGAATTGCCATTTTGGAATAAAATCACAAAATATCCTTTGAATGCTTCGGTGGATGCAGTGAATTCTGCTGGTTCAAAAGCAATACCCGCACTGCTTGAAGGATTGGATTGCACAGTAAATCGCTTATATTGCAATGGTAGTGGCAATTTTCCTCATCTTCCTGAACCACTTCCCGAGAATTTAGCAGATTTGGGCGCTGCAGTCCGCGAATCTCATTCACAGATTGGATTAGCAGTTGATCCCGACGCCGATAGACTTGTTTTGATTGATGAAAATGGCAATGCAATTGGTGAAGAAAACACAATTGTACTTGCAGTATGGTCAGTTTTGGAATTATCAGATAATCCATCAGAAGTTTCTATCGTTGTAAATCATTCAACCACTCAATCCGTCGATGAAATTGCTAATAAATATGGAGCAAAAGTATATCGTTCGCCCGTAGGAGAAATAAATGTTGTGAAAAAGATGCAAGAAATCGGTGCAATTATAGGTGGAGAAGGAAGCGGTGGTGTTATCTATTCTCCACTTCACTATGGAAGGGATTCATTGATTGGCACTTCGCTTGTTCTTGCTTTGATGTGGAAGCTAAATAAAACATTAGGTGAACTGAAAGAAATGCTACCGAAAAATGTGATCGTTAAAACGAAAATGCAATTTGAAGGTGATTTTGCTCAATTATCTGAAAATATTCGGAGCGAATTTCCCACTAATGAGATGAATATTGAAGATGGGATAAAAATTTTTTACTCTCAATCATGGGTGCAAATACGCAAATCCAATACTGAACCCATTATCCGAGTGATTTCTGAAGCAAAAAATGAAGAATTGGCTCAAGAATTAATAAATAAAATTAAAAAAATAATAAAATAATCAACTTTTTTTTATAATTTTTTTATAAAATGTGTAACTTTTTTCGATTTTAACTGTCTTATAGTAAAGTATGAATACAAATTTCGAAAATATGAGCGATCAAGAACTCCTTCAGATCTTCAAAGATAAGACTGATACGAGTATTAAGGCTTTTGAGGAGCTTTATCGTCGCTATTCTCAAACTTTGTATATATATTTTTATAAATTTTTGAAGAATAGTTTTTTTATCAAAGATTTATATCAAGATTTGTTCATAAAAATTTATCAACTTGGGACCGAAGGAAAGCTCGATAATGTGGAGAATTTCAGAGGGTATGTCTTTCGTATGGCACATAATATCGCTTTAAATAAGATTTATGCTGACGAGAAGCAACAAACTTATCTTGAAGGATATAAGGAACTTATGGAAGAAGCGTATGCAGGTGCAGAGGGTAGTCAAGATGAGAAGATTGAGAAATTACGGAATGCTATAGATCAATTGCCAGCTCACTTGAAAGAAATATTAATTCTCCGAGAATATAATCACATGAGCTATATCGAAATTTCGCAAGTCACTGAAGAATCAATGGAAAATGTGAAAATTAAAATTTTTAGAGCAAAGAAAAAATTAAAACAAATATTGAGCGGTAAGTCAAAAAAAATTAGAAAAATGGTGTAGATATGGATAAATATGAATTGAATGATGATGAAAGACTAATAATGGAATTGTTGGATGGTAATCTTGACGAGGAAGCCCAGCAACTTGCATTCCAAAAGCTGGCATATAATCCCGCTTTGCAAGACGACTTCCTTGATTATATTAGCATTGATAAATTGGCAGAACAAGATGCGAGCAAAATCTCCGTTCCCATCCAATTTACTAACGATATTTTTGCAAAAATCAGCTATATGCAGCCATTAGCAAATGGATATTTTGCTAAGATTAAACGTGGATTAACAATAGGCATTTTTGCTATGCTTATGCTATTACCATTATTTTTTGTTATGAATAGCAACACGCAAAGCAATCAAACAAATGAGAATATCTCGCAAGTTAATCAACAACAACCACTAAATAGATCACTGGGAAATAATCAAAATATTGTTAATAACAAGAATGTTCAGATTAGCAATCAAGATAATAAATTAAAAAATCAAAATAATAGTAAGAACATAATTCCTGAAGACAAAAAATCCAATGATATTCATCTTATAAAAGAAATCAGCAGAAATGATCAAGTCTCAATTCTCAAAACTATGAATCAAAACGAGGCATTTGTTCAAAGCAGACAGCCTGACATAGAAAGCACGAACGACAAATCTGCAATTATCGCATTAGCGGCTATTAATCATTCGCAAAAAGTTGAATTTTCAATACTTAATAAAACTGAATTCAGTCAGATTGAAAATCAAGGAATGAATTTGCAAAACTTCAAAATTTCAAAGCGTGAATTTCCTCCGATAATGATTCAATATCACGTGAATTCTGCAATTACAAATCCCGTTCGTTCAATGCAAAAATCAAGTTCTATTTTCAGCAATTATGGGGTTTCAGTTTTTTTTGAAACATTCCCAAATATTAGTTTTGGTGCTGAATTTGGTAGCGAACCATTTTCGCAAATATTTTTGAACAGCTCGGCATCCGCAGAATATCAACAAGCGCCCGATGTATTTTATCTTGGTATTGCGGGAAAATATGATGCAAATCAATTGAGTTTTCTAAATATTCATCCTGTTGCACAAATATTTGTGGGTGGCTCATCACTTGGTCCATTAACTCGATTGAGTGTATCAATGGAATACACGGGAATTAGCAAATATTTCGGGATTTATGGCGGAGTAGAAAGTGGATTTTTGCTCTACTCTAATCAAGGGAAATGGCTCTCTTCAAAGAAAGTTGGTGCTATTATTGGAGCAAATATTAAATTTTAATTTCTCTTTTAATTTTTTCAAATTCGAGAAGGGCAACGCCAATAACTTGGTCCATGTTATAGTACTTATACTCTGCTAATCTTCCGATAAAGCGGACATTTTTTTGCAATGTTTTTGCTTTATGTGTATATTTCTCATAAATTTTATTATTGTCCTCTCTCGGTATTGGATAGTATCTCTCATTTTTTCCAATTTCAAATGGTTCGGGATATTCCATTGATATTGTTGTG